>JAJSAJ010000185.1 GCA_024274855.1 Planctomycetota bacterium
CAACTGCTCGGTGACGGTGCCCCGCCGCCATCCACGTTGACGGTTTACTTCTTGTTTCGTGGAGATCGGCCCTTTGACGTCAATATTCGGACGCCGACGGTCCAAACGGTGCACGTCCAGCCTCGTGCCATGCCACCCCGCTTGCGCGACCGGTTGTTGCGCCGCTGGTGGCGTTCCTACCACGCGACGAACCGGTTGCAAACGAGACGGGGGGACTATCCTCCGATCGTCGAGACTTACCTGACCGCGACACTCTCTCGTCGTTTGGGATTGGCCACGCCCATGATCGATCAGCTTCTCCGGACGGGGGACCGAATGTCGCCGGGTTCGCGGACGTTGTCCCTTCTGGCCGGCACCGAATCACTTCGAATAGAGACTCTGCGGGCGACGTGTCTTGGCTTGACTGGGGATGGGGAAGAAGCTGGGCTTCAGATTCCACCCGATGTCGTGTGGCGTCGGCCGGTTGTTCCGAAAGTCGATCGTGTCGATATCGAGCCCTTGGCGCGGCATGTTCCCGAAGAGTGTTTCTATGTTCGATTCGGGAGCTTTTCGAACTATCTTTGGTGCACCTCGCTATTGGACGAGTATGGCGGAGATATTGGCAGCATGGTGACCGCGCGGAGTTTGCAGCTCGATTTGATGAAGCAAACGCAGCGCCAGCTGTGTGTGAGGCAGACTGAGTTAGCGAAGATCGTGGGACCGAGTGTTATTTCCGATGTCGCATTGATCGGACGCGACACGTACACACGGGAAGGGGCTGCGGTTGGTATTTTGTTTCAAGCTCGAAATAAACTGCTCGGGATCGATTTGGATCGGCAGCAGCGTGAAGCGTGGGCCAAGGAGAAGAGTAGCGGAGCGACTCGGGAAGTTATCAAGATAGCCGGCCACGATGTTTCCTTCGTCTCCACGCCGGACAACCGCTTGCGCTCGTTCTACGTCGTGGATGGCGATTTTCATTTGGTTACAACGTCACGAGCGATCGTGCAACGGTTTATCGAAGCTGGTCACGGGAAAGCACCGCTGGCCGACAGTTCCGTGTTTCGGTATGCGCGCAGCCTCTATCCGTTGGATCGTGCGGATACGGTCTTCGCCTTCTTTTCCCCAGCCTTCTTCGAGGGGCTGCTGGGTGCCCAGTATCAAATCGAGCAGGCACGCCGGTTGCGGTCCGTGACTGATATTGAATTGATCAAACTGGCTCGCTTGGCGGCACGTGGCGAAGGTGTTCGCGCCGAGACCCCGGAACAGCTTATTCAAGCCGGATTGCTGCCGCGCGGGTTCGGCCGCCGACCCGATGGCAGCGGGCCGATTGCGACCGACCATGCGATTATCGATTCGATGCGCGGTGCACGCGGAACATTCCTTCCCATTGCAGACGTTCGACTGAAGGCGATTACGGCAGCGGAACAGCAGTGGTTCATGGCTCGAGCGACGTACCTGGCCGAAAACTGGCAGCAACTGGACCCTGTAATTGTGGCCTTGGGACGATCGAAACGGGATACCCATGGTTTGGAACGGTTGCGGATCGATGCCCATATCGCTCCGTTGGACGAGACAAAGTTTGGCCCGTATTTGTCAGTACTCGGCCAACCCACTCGACAATGCGTGGCTCGTCCGGGTGACAGCGTGATTTTCGTTCAGGCCGCATTGCACGGTGGCTTGATTTCCCCTGAGATCCCGTCCCATACGATGGTGTTTGGCGTTCAGGACCACGCTCCGCTGATCGCAACGGACCCGGCCAGTGTTTTGAAATGGCTTCAGATTCTTCGCGCCGCGCCCGCCTACCTGGCCGCCTGGCCGCAGCCAGGATTCCTGGACCTGCTGCCCTTGGGCCTCGGTGGGCAACCTGATGCTCAAGGCATCACCCGTTTACTGTTTGGCGTCTTGCGGTGGCAAGGACGTGGCTTTTCCATCGTGTCACTCGACCCAGACATCTTGGCCCATACGGCCGAACAACTTCAGCCGGCAAAGACGGATGACCTGGCACAAGTCCGAATCCATGTCGGCGATTTGACCAAAGCGAAGTTCGTCGACTGGCTGGATGCGATGTACTACGAACGGACGCGACAAACTTCGGTCGGGAACGCTCGGCTGTTGAGTACGTTGACACAACAGCTTGGTGTCCCTGCGGCCGACGCCCTGGTGGTGGCGAACGATCTGCTGGACGCCACATTGGTTTGTCCGCTTGGAGGAAAGTACGAATTGATCGAGCGAAATGGCGGCCGTCGATGGGAATCAACGGCGTGGCCACCGACCCGCCGATACGAACTGCCACCCGGGTATCGGGCAAAACCGCTGACCTGGTTCCGCGGACTGGAAGCCGAACTGCTGAAACACCCCGGTGGTGTTGCCATTCATGCCGAGATGGATATGCAACGCAAACAGCCCGAAGCAACGTTCAAACTGCCCTGGGCAGCATTGCTCGGTGGCGACAAGATGGAACGTCAAACACCCAACAACCAGCGATAACGCACCCTGTCTTCTTATCCGTGGGCCGCTTTGCCATCGGTGACGGTCGCTGACTGTGGACTTCAATCGGTGTTCGTGAGGCCATCGAGCAGCTTGGCCAACTGTCGCAGTTCGCGGCGGAATCCGCCGGAGAGGATTGGGAATCGGCACCATGTTTTGGGATCCAGGTTCTCGTCATCCAGATGGAAAGATGGGGCGTAACGTTCTCGCTTCCATTGGTTTCGCGCCCAGAGTCGAAAGAAACGGTCGACCCAACCGCCAAGTTGGGACGCGGTATACCGCTCAGCCAACGTCACTTGGAGGCGCTGAAACACTTCGATCGGAACCAGTTTGTCTCGGATGGCGGCCCGTTCAATGGTGTCCAGGACATCATAGGGCATTAAATCGTCCTCGTCTGTCTGGCCACTGGCCTGTGGACGCAGCTCGGCCGTTGGCTGCTGCACATTCACAGCTTGGATTGCCGCGTTCGGGCCGATTCCCGTGGGACCCTGTTGTTCAAGCCACCGCAGCAAATGACGCAAATAGGCCTTGTCGATCCCGGCAATCGGCGACAGCCCACCCGACGTGTCGCCGTCCATGGTCGCGTAGCCCACAGCTGCCTCGGACCGGTTGCTGGTCGACAGCAGCAAGGCACCTTGTAGATTGGCCAGCATCCAGACACTCGGAGAACGCACGCGTGCTTGAATGTTCTGCAACGCGATGTCGTCCTGTTGCCATGTCAACTCGCGTCCAACAGCTTTCGACACCAGAGTAACATACTGCTGGACGATCGGTTCAACATTCAGTTCCAGATAGCGGGCTCCGATTGACTTGGCGACGCCATGGGCCGCATTGCGTGTCACGTCCGAACTGTGTTGTGTCGACTGGTAGACACAGGTCAGAAGTTGTTGGACCATGCCGGAGTTGTTCGATTGATCGGCCAATTGTGGCAGGTAGTCTAATTTGGCCAGAAAGGCGTCACGGCCGATTTCCGACACAGCCAGTCGGACCAGCATGGCGGCAAGCGATGCGACGGCCGCCGAATCGGCTCCGCCACTTAGCGAGACGACAAATCCGCGAGAACGGCTCTTGCGAAGATAGTCGAACAGTCCCAAAGCGACCGCTCGCGAAAACTCCTCTTCCTTCACGTTGGCCTCATGCTCCCATGCGGGTATTTCGATTCGGTCTTGTTGGAAGGGGATGTTCGGGAAGTGAAACGGGACCGAGACAATATGTTTGGAAGCGTTTCGCACATCCGGCTGAAAACTGCCTGTCCGAGCCCGCTGCATTCGGGTCTGATCGATGTCGACAACGGCGGTCGTCAAATGAAAGTCGGCGAACGAAAAGCGAGGTGCGGTTGCGTGCAGCTGACCGGAGCTGGCGATCATCGCGTCGCCATCGTAGATCGCTCGTCCGGCTTCATTGCCAAGCAGGTTTGTATAGACGTAGCTGACGTGAAATGCACGAGATCCTTCCAGCACAAATCGCTGTCGTACCGCGTGTTTACCAAACGCGAAGTGGCTGGCGCTGGGGTTCAGAATCACATCGACGCCATGCTGTGCCAATTCGCTTCCCGGCCGTTCGGCAACCCACGCATCTTCGCAAATCTCAAAGCCAATAAGTATTCCGTCGCAGTCGAACAGGAGATCCCCCATGGGATAACGTGAATCACCGATGCTCACATCGACACGGGTGTTGGCAGGCCACGGCTTGAACCATCGCGGCTCGTAGTGAATCCCTTCGCCTGCCAGATTCTGTTTGGCGGCCAAGCCGCAAATGTGTCCATCCGCAATCAGGCATGCCGTGTTGAAAAGACCCCCGGAGTGCATGATCGGCAGTCCGAGCGAGACGATGATGCCGTCCGTTTCGGGAAGCAAGTCACGCAAGACTTCTTTGGCTGTTCGCTCGGTCCCTGGTGCGTGAAAAGCGTCTTCGCATCCATAGCCTGTGATGCACATTTCTGGCAAACAGAGGACGGTGACGTCCTGCTGCCTGGCCTGCCGAATGGCGGCTGCGATGTTCGCCTGGTTGGCGTCCCACGCCAACGGCGTCTGGTTCAACACACCGGCCGCTACTTTGATCAGTTTCATAAACGCTTCATTCCCCCAGTTTGGCAGGTGGCTTGGGACTCCAGCTATCGGAGACGCCGCAGGTGCTTTGCCTGCCGTTGCCGGTTGACTAGCTCAAGTGCTCGCGGGTCGAGTTTCAAAAATCGAACGAACTGGGACGACGAAACCCCAAGACGGTCAGCGGCCGTTGGTATGTGGTGGCCACACTCGACAACCACATCCAACGCCTCGGCCAGCAAGCATGGAAAATCGGGGTGGTCAGGGCTGACCGTAATCCGCTTTCCATTCAAGCGACCGGCCCATCTCGAAGAGGGAACGTTTTCCGGAGGTCGAACTTGGCGTACTTCAATAGCCAGATTTATTCGTAAACGAGCGATAGCCACTTGAAGGTTCGCATGCTGGCTGCGACGCTCGGTCGCTTCGGCACGCGTTCCTGTCGGCCGATAGACCAGCACGATCCCCGTCTCCACTTTGTTTCGGTGCTGACCGCCAGGCCCCGATCGGCGCTGCCGGCGAACCGTGCAAGCTGTCAGCAATTGATCGGGATCCCATTCGGCCGGATGCACACTGAGGACCTTTGTTTGCGATAGACCACCGGACTACTTTACTTAGCGACCGCATCCAGTATTCCCGATTTGCGGGGAAGCGCCTAGTCAGCGTCGGGTGATGACCGTGACGGCCCGTCTGAAACGGGTGAAACTTGCCGTCTGTTCGAATCGACGCCAGAATATAGGGAAATCAGCGTCGTGTTGATTTAGCGGACGCCCTACAATAGCCGATAGTCAGCACGTAGCCGTTGGCGACTTGGGGCACAACGCCCATGGGGGAAATCGCACCGGTGCGGTCCCCAGGCGGCGAACAAGCAAGTTGGAGAATCGTATTGACAGGCATCGAGGCGGAATCAGAATCGCAATTGACATTCGGCACCCGGCCACGTCAGATCGTCCCCGCGTGGCTGCTGTCGATCGTGCTGCATCTGGTGGCGCTGATCGCTCTGGCCGTTCTGCTGCGCGGTCCGCGGACCATGGGACTTGCCGAGCGGGATCGGCCAGGCGGAATTGTTCTGGCCGAGGTCACTGATCAGCAACAAGTAGCCTATTTCGACGAGTCGGGTTCCGAATCCTTGCAACAATCGGAAGCGGCAAAGCGGGCTCCGTTGGGAGAATCCCAGGCGTTGCCGGACCAGCAGGCAATGCCCGTTGTTGCCGATTTGAGTCTGCCGGGTGCCCCGGCCGTCGTCGCGCCGCCTGATGTGCAAATGACACGCCCAAACCTGGCGACAGGTGGTAAGGTGCGTGTGCTTCCCGATCATGGCAAGGCGGCGATCCTTGCTGAAGAAGCTCAGCGACGGGCGAATCGGCGGTCCCCCGGACCACCCGGCCACGTCTCGTTGTTTGGAACGGCCGATGCCGTGGGCCGTACGTTTGTTTTTGTCATCGATCGATCGAAAAGCATGGGCAGCGGCGGGCTGAATGCACTGCGCGCTGCCACGGTCGAGTTCCAACACGCCTTGGAGTCGCTCAAGCCAAACCATCAGTTTCAAATCCTCGCGTACAGCCATGAACGAGTCTTCTTCGTCGGCGACAAGCGATTTGTTCCCGTTACCGATGCGAACAAACAACGTGTTGCCGCCTTCATGCATGGCCTGGCGGCATTTGGAGGAACCGATCACGAGATGGCACTCAGCTCGGCACTCTACCTCAAGCCCGATGTCATTTTCTTCCTGACCGACGGCGCCGACCCTGAATTGACTGCCTCCCAGCTGGCCGCCATTCACAAACTGGCCGCCGGCCGAACTTCGATCCACTGTATTCAGTTCGGCTATGGGCCGGGCCGCGATCGAATCAACTTCATGAAACGATTGGCAAAGCAGAACGGTGGCAGCTACCGGTATATCAACATGTCTCACTGGCACCACGGATAAGAATACCGAGTGGGTAATCGTTGGTTGTTCCGTCTTGGTGAATAGGCCCACGGATGGCAAAGCGTCCCACGGATAAGAGGTGAATAGGCCCACGGATGGCAAAGCGTCCCACGGATAAGAGGTGAATAGGCCCACGGATGGCAAAGCGTCCCACGGATAAGAGGTGAATGGGCCCACGGATAAGAAGACCGGCGCGTTATCGTTGGTTGTTGGGTGTTCAGTAGCCAAGCGCTTGCAGCTCGGATTCGGTCATTCCGTGATGGTGTCCAAGTTCATGGAGCACGGTAATACGGATCTGGCGCCGCAATTCTTTTTCATCCATCCGGCCGTACCGATCCGTGGCCAGCGACACAATGCCTTCGCGATAGATGTGAATAACATCGGACAGGATCCCTGATTGCTCGATGCTGCGACTTCCGAGCGGGATTCCAGTATATAGCCCGCACAGTTGTCTGCGGTCGTATACGCCGGTCTGTCGCATGACTTTGTCGGAGGGATAATCTTCGACATACAACGGCACCTCGTCCAGCAGATCGCGGACTTGTTTGGGTGCTTGGGACAAAACGACGTCCAGTTGCTTATCGAAATAGGTGCGGAAGTCGGAATCCATATTTGGTTACTCGGCACAATGTTGCCAACGGCGGACCAATCACTGTGCGGTTCTAACGGTTTGTTGGCGAGTTGCCGTTCGTGGCGTCTGCTGATTCCAGCCGAGCACGACGAAGGTCTCTTTTTTGAGGAAACGGTTTGTTTGGGCAACGATTTGGACTTGGGCCGGCAGCGTCCCAAGTTGCCGAATGACCTTATCCGTTGTGATTACAAAATGATCGGGATTACCTCGAAGGAAGTTCCAAAGGGGCAGGGCAGGGTGGGGGTGCCAGTCGGTGACGACCCGTGCCTGGTTGTGCCTGGGGTGCGAAGGCTGCTCGGCACGGGGGCCGCTTCGTCCACTTTGACGGTTCGGAACCCTGGTTTGTTCTGGCATATTGTTTGTCGGCTGAAGTTGCGTATCTTCGGGGTGCATCGCATCCACTTTGGACGCAGGTGCGGGAAATGCGATTCGGATCAGCGGCTGACCGGCATAGAAAACCCAACTCGGCTCGATCGCCTCCAGTGTTCCGATGACGGGGGGATTGGCACGCCGCTGTGTGGCCGCCAGCAAGATGCCGAACGTTCGGTGACGATCGACGCGCGGGGCGGCGATTGCGAACAGGGATAGCATCAGCAGAGCCGCACCCGCTGCAAAGACAACACTTGCTTGCCCGATTCGTGCGCGCTTGAACAACACCATGCAGGCTATCGCCGTGATCATTGGGATCAAACCGATCAACGCCAGCGGTTGTTCGCCAGGCAGTAACCTGGCCGCCGCGATGGGAATTCCAATCAGCGCGACGAGTCCGATGATTGCCAGTATGCCGAGTCCGATTCGAGGCCAGAGTGGACGGACGGGAGCCAGACCTCGTAGCCACGCGTGGACAAATCCGGCTGTCAGAAGAGCCACTGCGGGGTAACAAGGCGTGATATAGCTTGGCAGCTTGGTTTGTGCCAAAGAGAAAACTCCGATATAGACACCAATCCAGCAAATCGCAAACAGCGTGGCGGGCGAGCGCGTGGATGGGGTTCGGAGACGAGCCGTACTGTCGAGTACGGTCGGGACTGCGAAAATTGACCAGGGGAAAAAACCACATAACAATGCGATCGGGTAAAACAAGGCACTGCCGTAATGACCCTCCATCGAATGCGTGGCACGCGCTAGATTGTGCTCTAAGAAAAAACCGCGGATCCACAATCCATCCGTTCGAAGACCGACCAATACGTACCAAGGTAGGGCGATGATCAATACAACCGCAATGGCCGTCAGCGGCCGCATGGACCAGCATGTTCGTAGAAAGTGGTTCGGATGAAACGGACGCACGATCAAACGAAGACGTTGTTCCAATCGTGTTGGCCAGAGGACGGGTCTCTTCAGGGGCACTTCCTCACGCTTCGGCAAACGCAGGATCAGCAAGTACATACCGATTACAGCCGTCGGCAAGATCAAGCCGACGGGGCCCTTTGTTAGAACGCCCATCCCCATGCACGCGTACATCACCACGGCCATCGGCCAATTCGGGAACAGGCGGTCTGGTGGCCGAGGTTCATTCGCATGCTGGTTGGGATAAATTCCCCACACATAGACAAACAGAGCGGCGGTACCCCAGAAAACGAGCAACGAATCCGGCGTCGCCGCGTGCGCCGCTACGTTGAACATCAGGGTCGTCAACAGAATAACGGCGGCCCATAGACCGACTGCCGGCGAAAAGAGACGACGTCCCATGCCATAGGTCAATAACGCCGTACCGACCGCTGCCGCAGCCGACCAGAAACGGGCGCCAACCTCGGTCACACCGAAAACAGCGTATGCCGTCATCATCAACCAGTACAACAAGATTGGTTTATGTGTGCGCAACTGGCCATTGAAGACCGGTGTCACCCAATCGCCGCGTTGCAGCATTTCAGCCGCACAGCCCGCGTTTCGGGGCTCGTCTCGGTCCCAAAGACGCGGACCGCCCAGGTTGGTGAATAAGATCACACCGCCCAGCAGCGTGATCCCTATAACGTGGCGTACTGCGGACGACATCAGATTTCCTCAAGGTGCTAGCTGACTGGTCAGCCGCGTCGTGCGGTCGATTTGCCTGCTTGTTCGACAGCGGAGTGTACGTAAACCTGGCCCCTGATAACAAGCTCATTTCCGTCAGTTTGCCGTTTGATTCAGACTATTCACTCACTTCGGCGCGAATCCTAAGTTTTGCCTCAGAAGTCGGGGAAGCGACCTTGATCGTAAGCTGGTCCAGCAGCAGGCAAACAGGTCCCCGTCTGCAGTTCCATACATCTTGCAGTATCTTGGATTATCCCAAGTCCCGCTCGGCAAGCGGGACCTACCCGGACCATCTTGTGATCAAGGCCCGGGGAAGCCGTGTTGAGACGAAGCCTCAAACCCCGATTCAGAACAATTCATATTCCGCGACAACGGTCGGCCTGCTAGGCTTGCCGCACATTTCGTGCAATTTCGGCACAAGGCGGAGGGGAACTGTGATCGATCGGCAAGAATATCGTCTGGCTCGCAGCGCTTATTTGCTAAGCGCCGTTTTTGCCATCGCCGGCCTGCTAGCACTCCGTGTTGATCTACCGGTTGGTTTCTATGCCCGTTCGCATCGTGTGCCAGGTGATCTGGGCAAGCTGATAAATCTTAGTGAAGTATTTGCCCATGGATTCGGCGCTCTGATGATTCTGGTCACTGCGTGGGTTCTGTGGCCACCGGATCGGCGGAAATTGTTTCGAGTTGGAACGTGCGCGTTCGGGTCCGGCGCGGTTGCGCAGCTATTGAAGCAGATTGTGGGCCGCATTCGTCCGAACGCCTTTGATTATCAGGGCAGCGTATTGGAGACGTTCACTGGGTGGGGCACTAGCGCGATCCATCATCCGCGCGCACTTTCGGCGTTCAACATGGAGTCATTTCCATCGGGGCATACGGCAGTGGCCGTTGGGCTGGCGTTTGGACTTGCGTGGTTATTCCCACGCGGCAAGTGGCTGTTCGCTCTGTTTGCCGCACTTGCCGCATCACAACGCATTCTGGCCCCGGTGCACTATGTCAGCGATGCGATGGCCGGCGCGGTCATCGCGTCGGTCGTGGCCGGCTTGTGTCTGGGGCAGGGCAGGGTAGGGCGTTTCTTCGATTGGTTTGAAAACCGAGTGCATAGGGCGAGCTAATCGCTGGGAAACGTCGGCGGCTCGCCTTTCATCTCGGACAGCGCATTGCTGGCCGCACGCTGTTCGGCTTCCTTCTTGTTCCGTCCCCATGCTGCCTGATACGCTTGCCCGCCAACCACGGCGCAGACCTTGAAGCACTTGGCGTGATCGGGTCCTTTTTCATCGAGCATCTGGTAGGAGGGAGTACGCCCAAATTGGCGCTGTGCCAACTGTTGCAACAGCGACTTGTAATTGCCGCCGATTTGGCCTGCCGCAACAAGCTCGATTTCCGGTTCCATGTTCGTGTCGATGAACTCACGTGCCGCTCCGATACCACCGTCCAGGTAAATTGCGGCCAACAAGGATTCGAAGACGTCGGCAAGCAACGACGGTGGAACTGCATGGGTGGCCGCCATGCCTTTGCCAACAATCAGGAACTGCTGCAGCTCCAGGCGTTGGCTGATCTTCGCACAGGTCTGGCGGCTGACCACGACCGACTTGATCTTCGTCAAGTCGCCCTCGAGGTACTCAGGGAACCGATGGAATAGCAGCTCGCATACAATCGCGCCGAGGATAGCATCGCCAAGAAACTCGAGTCGCTCGTTAGAAGCCAATCGGTGTTGTGCGCCGGAGGCGTGTGTCAGGGCCGCATGGAGCAACGACCGGTCGCGGAACTGATAACCCAGCTTCTGCTCGCACAATTCCAGCTGCTGTACGAACGCCTGGTCGGTCTCGCAAGCTGATTCTGCATTGATCGGCGGCAAGGGGAAAGACCCGGAGCTATTTGATTCTGTCATCGGTGTGACCCTATCAGCCGATTGAGGAACAGGAGCCGACTCGATGTCGCTCCCGCTTTTCAACGGGCTGGCAGTGGAAAGAGCCTTGAGCAATAGAGACTTGGGCAATTGGATCCGTACATTCCAACCGCCAGATACTGGCCGTCAACGACGCCCCCCCGAGAGTCGGAACCCTAGCAACGATAGGACTTTTTGTCAATGGGACGCATCGGTGGAGCCCCGGAGGGGGCGTGCACGTGCCGTTTGTTTCAGCGGACAGCATGCGATCGTACGGGATCTGCCGACGTGTTGATTAGGGACATGGTTTGCTGTCCGGTTTTTCTCCGGTCGGTGCCATGCGGCCGACGGCAATCGCCGTTCGGACAATGTGTCTGGTCGCAGGCTGACCTAGCAAGAAACCCAGACTTTGGGCAGATTGGGTTTATTGGGCTTTTAGTACCCGGTGCGCACCTTCGCATACCAGGGCATTGCAAGATGTCGCGTCGCCAACCCTCTGCTCCTGCCAGTCCCAGCCACCCAACTCGCAACAACCCGTATGCAACACCGGTGAGAAACTGACCACACCGGTGCCAGGCCGATGATTGTGTCCACCGGGGGTTCGCTTGCCGATATCGAGCCAGGCACTTGACCCTTGACCAATTCATGCGAACAATGCGTCTAGTATGTTAATAGAGCACAAGTTGATTCATTTTGAGTCAACTTTAGCAACCAACGGGAGCGGGCCAACACGGCTCGAACGGTAGCTCGTAATTGGTTCGAGGCCCTGCATCGCTAAGGTCTGTTACCGAATAAGGACGGCACCGACTGGAGACGTCCTATCCATCATCGGGCGGGCGAGTTGTTCCGGTTGTTCGTTTCCGAGGTGGCGGGGGCACGCTCGACGTCAGACCCTGTGAAAAACTGGTTGGAACCGGCCGCTTGCCCGACAGGCAGTCGATGCGAGTGCCGGCACATGATCATGTTCCGTATCTTGCGCGGAACATGGTCCCACGGGATGCGGAAGTCATTCCGGCTTGAACGTAACCCAGTGTGACGCCATTGCTGAATGGCGTTATGTTGCGAAAAAAAGTGCGTGCGGTGCGCACCTGTCGCACATGACGACATGAATCAACACGAAAACTAGTAACGGACCCATTGCATGACTCGAATGCCCCGAATTGCTGTTGGGACTGTGCAGGCTGATGCAGACCATCGTCCGATGACATGGGCATTGATGGACGTGTTGCAATGCTCGGGAAAGCAGATTCAGTCTTTATTTGCTCAAGGGCGATTCGTGCCCCGTGACGCGGCCCCTCGGATCACCGGTCAGACCCGTCGTTATTTGGACAGTTGGTCGATGAACCGCACCACGTGTCGCGAGTTGTTTCGGCATGGTTCTCGGGATGCGGAATTGGCCTTGATCGATGGGCAATATGATGCGGCTCGCGGGAACTCGCACCTCGGTCGCAGCTTGGATGTCCTGTGCCGATGGTTGGAGCTGCCGCAGTTGGTGATTCTAGACGCGTCCCGGCTTGAATCACGTTGCATACCGACTATGCCTGCCGAGGTCGATGGGTTATTGCTCGATAATGTCCGCGATGTGCGACACCTTTGTCAGGTTCAGACGGCAGTCGAATCACTCTATGGGTTGCCCGTTCTCGGCAGCCTTCCCCGAATGGATTGTCTTCGGACAATTGCATGCGATTCATCTTCCGAGGATGGGCCGAGTCGGGAGGTGTGTCAGGCGTTGGGTCGAGCGTTGGAATCACGTCTCCAGTTGCAACGGGTCAGCGACCTTACCTGGAAAGATGCAACGGATGAACTGGCAGCGGACAAATCGGATTGGCAACTCCACCTGGGTAATGTCCACATCGCCGTGGCGTTTGATGAAGCATTTTCGTGTTATTTTGCCGATACACTCGATTTGCTCGAGTCGTGTGGTGCGACGGTCAGTGTCTTTTCACCGCTCAGTAGCGAGCGGCTGCCGGATGAAACGGATGTGGTCTATTTGGGATGTGGGCAGCCCGAGCGGTTTGCAGAGCGTCTGACGGATAATTTTTTGATCAAAGAGGCGATTTGCAATCACGTCTGTTCCGGCGGACGGGTCTATGCCGAGGGTGCGGGCGTGGCTTATCTTTGTCACGAGATGGCGACCCGGTCCGGACAACATTGGCCCATGGTCGGGCTGCTGCCGGCGGTAGCCCAGTTTCGTTTTCGACCGGATGCGCCGAGACCCGCGATCATTCAGCCGCTGCAGCTGACGGTTCGACGCGAGTCCTGGTTATTTGGTCGCGGTGAACAGGTACGTGGTTATTTGAATCCGACATGGACAATTCGGCCCGATGGCGGTTTGCATTCTTTGGTCGCTGGCGAGGCGTATCGGTACCACATGGTCGGTGACCAGCAGGTTGTTGCCAGTTGTTGCCACCTCCATTTCGCATCAACTCGCATGCTGGCCCGCTTCTTTAGAAAGAGCCACCGAGTCGGCTTGAATCCTGTTGGGTAGCAACGGTATCGGCTATGGTCCGCGTTGTGACGTCGCTCGGTGCGATCGCATTCTAGCTGCTTCTAGCTGCGGACGTCTTGCCGCCAAGGACTATGGCCGGGCCAGGTGGTTCAGGTGTTCCAGCAACCGTTGTTCGACGCGCGGTTCGAGCCGTTGTAATTCAGACGAAAGTGGTGGCGCCTTGCCGGTCATTCTGAGTCGAGCCAAGTGGTTTTGCAACAGATCCCGTCGAGCCGGCGTTGTTTCCAACATGAAATGCATCCACGCCCAGGACTCGGCATAGTCCAACTGTGTCATGTCGCCCGCCGAACTTAGCTGCTCAAGTTGCACCATGTTCGGGTGCCATGTTCCATGGCTGTTTTCCTCGAGCAGCAGATCGCGGTGTGGTCTATTCAAGCCGTTTCGGCCTCGAGGTACTTCGAAAAACTCGGCCAGCCCCTCGTCAACCCAAAGCGGCAAGTGAGGGACCATCGTGTGCAAGTAGCCGTGGGTCAGTTCGTGCCGCAAATCCTCAGCCACTCGGTCGCCCCAGTAGGCGAAAACAGTGAGCCGCGTGTCGGTCTCGACAAAGAAAGCTCGACGATTGGTAAAGTCGGGGTACCGAGACGTCAAGAACTTTTGATAGCGGTCTGCCGACTCGAATAAATAGACATGTATCGGCTCGTAAGATACCGGTAACCGAAGACGGTTGGAGACATCCTGCAGGCGCGCCACAAGCTCCTCAACCAGCCTGTGGTGCCGCGGTAAATTGAAATCGCTGTAGATGACTAACTGATCTCGGACCAACGTGTCCCGGGTCGGCAACCCCACGATTCGCGTTGTTGTGCATCCGGCAGTGCATATTCCCAGCCAGCAAACGGCAATCCAACACGCCCGCATGCAAAACCTCCTTGTTCGTCACATTGCATCGTCGAACCGAAGTCTACCAGAAAAGACCGGCTAACCAAACGGCAATGCCGCTACCAACAAAGGCAAGGAGCGTCGCAATCCGTGTGAATTCAGCAGTTACAGGTGGAGCGACTCCGAAAAGGTAGTCGTTCACGGGGTTCTCGCCTGCCATCGCGGTAGCACCCGGTTTTCCCCCGATTTCCCACACGCCTGATTTATCATTAGTCATTTGGGATTACTCATTTATCATCGAGAGAGGCCGCGCAGCGGGGTCATACCCTTTTGCCAGTGATAAACGATAAACGATCACTGTCCCCCAAGCTTTCACCGCAAAATCCCGCAGCCATCCGCCCTCGGCCTTCGTCTTGCGGGCACCCAACCGTTCATCGGCCTTGCATCTGCCTGGCGACTGCCTCTTGGGCCGGCGCGAAAGGACGCGATGCAAAGCTGTATCTTGTTGTCATGGAAATTGGATTCTCGGTCCATTCAGGGGGTGTTTCATGATGCCGAACAGGGTTTTTTTGTTCACCTCGAACGTTGGGTTGAAGTCAGGGCTGTTCATGTAGTTTAGTAGCGAACGTCTAAGCTGCCGGGCAACGATTCGGTTGTCGAGATCGCTGGAGATGTCGATGGAACAGATGATCAGCTTGCCCTCCCCGATGGCCACCTCGGCCAGCAGGGCGAGTTTGCGGTTCAGGTTCCAGTCATCGATCGGCTGAATGAGCGGTCGGTAGGTCTTGGGCCAGGGTGTCTGGGATTTCCACTCGTCAAGAATCATCGGGCGAGCTGTGACCAACAATTCCCACCATTGCCAGTTCGTTGTCTTGTCGGTGGGAAACGAACGGAACACCGGGTGGCTTGGTTCAAGCACCATTCCCATCGTGTGCGACTCGCCGCCGTTGGTGTACGGGCCGTTCCAGTAAATACTGGAAAAGCACTGTGGGATATCCCCTCTGATTTGATCTCGCTCCGGAATCCACAGGACTTTGGCACCGGCCATGAGTTGTTTGTACAACCCAGCAGAAAACTGCGTTGCGATGAGGACCTCTCCCGCGTTTTCTTTCGGAAGCTCGGAGGGATACACCCAAAAGTCCCAACTGTTTTCATGCTCTCCGACCCGCATTACCAGCGTATATTTTGCCGGGGCGTTCAGTTGGTCAAGCGCGATGGCAAACTCGCCTAGCTTCGTGCTATTTCCTATTTCAATGTCGCGGTTTGGCAGAGTCCGCCTGACAACCTGTTTGCCATTCGGGTTGAGAACCAGGCATTGGAATGTGGCGTTCTTAAGTGTTTCAACACCGAAGTGAGCGACTTCGAGGGTGGCACGGAAAGTCTCATTTGCCGACCAGACTCGCTTTTTCATGCGAGCGAGGGGCACCGTGGGCGAGCAGAATCGTCTGAATTGGCTGCCTGAAATATATCCCTTCTCGGCCCAGAACGCGTCGAGCACGCCCACCAATGCGGCACCCTGCCCTGGGAAGTCATGGATGTCCAATAGCTGGAATACGGCCATGCCGCGGGTTCTCAACGCCGCTTCAATCTCCTCTTTGAACTGTTCTACCTGCCACAGCCCCGAATGCTCAACAAAAGTCGGCGCCAATTCCCGCATGCCCCGTTCCCGGAGTTGGTCGTTGGCAATGTCAAGATAGCCGGCGATGAAAGAACCCGTGTATTTGTTCCGCCATGCAGGGTCTGGATAGCTGCAGCGCTGGACGATTTCGTGCGAGACGATCGGCTTGCCCGCTTGCGCAACACCACGACTCCAATCAATCGTTGTTTGTGGTGGTATCGAAGTAAAGAACGAATTCTTTGGCCTCGGTGGCCAGCCCATTTGATAGCGAAGTCGGGCTTCTCGGGTTTTTCCCCGTCCGACAATGAAGTCGTAGTCGTCGCTGATGTTCGAGTTATGATTGCAGCAGCCCGAGTAGATATGCCGCGAATCCTTCTTCCACTCCTTGAGCATGTCATTGAGGACGTCTTGCGGAACATGCATCTCGTTGCCGATCGCCAGCATCACGAAAGAAGGGTGGTTTCCATAGGTGTCGAGGATTCGCCGAGCTTCCTCTTTCGCCCAGGCGATTCTGGACGGCTTCGACAGCGACATCCAAAGGCCGACTTCCGGCTGAAGGTAGATACCCTCCAAATCCGCGGCGCAAAAGGCTGCCTCGGGCGGACACCAGGAGTGGAACCGGACATGATTCAGCCCGAAGGCCTTCACTTGTCGCATCACTTTCAGCCAGCTTTCAACATCTGTTGGCGGATAGCCTGTCAACGGAAAGATGCAGCACTCCAGCGTGCCACGCAGAAAAACAGGTCGACCGTTCATCGTAATCTGTGTGCCGGCTGTTGCGACCTCGCGCATTCCAAAACGCGCGGTCAACTGACTCTCGCCGGTCGAATTGCCGGCGGCCCAGGTCAGATCGGCCCGAATGGCATAGAGCTGTGGGGTGAACTCACTCCACAACACGGGAGACGTGCCCATGGGACACTCGGCGACAAGCGTCGTCTCTTGCTTTGTCCCGGAATAGAGCTGCTTGGCAAACGGAACTCCCGGACTGCTGCTATCGCTCGGAGATGCTAGAGAGAGGGATACCCTGGCTTCGGTGGTTTCGAGTCCTTGCGGGTTGGCGATTGTTACCTCGACTCGCGCGGTGCCGTTTGCCAGATTGGGAAAGACGTGGATTCTCTTGATGTAAATTGCTGGATGCGACCGGAGCGAGATCCCTCCGACAATCCCGTTCCAATCCGATTGCGTCTGATCACTGATGCTGTGCGCGTTGATTCCAACATTGACAAGCATCGTGTTGTCAACGCGAATTGTCAGCACGTGTCTGCCCGGCGTCAGATAGGGGGAGAGCGTATCAGGTTGTGGCCTGCGTGCACCGAGGACGCGGGTTTTGTGAGCGGACGCGGGAAGCGCCCCAAATGCGGGCGCGCTCCCTATTGGGTTGCGGCCCTGCTGTGTTAGGTCAAACCGGTGAGGAGTTGCCAGCGAGCTGTGGCTGCCTTGCCCAGCGATCCGATGCTCGCCCACCCACACAGTTGTCCCCCAATGGCATCGTTCCAGATTCAATTCAACCCGCCGGTCTTTCCAGGCTGCGGGAATCGTAATCGTCTTTTGATACCAGGCAGCACCGATGTAGTGCCTCTTGGGTTGCAGCCAGTAGGGAAACCGAAACGTTTTTGCTTCCCGATATCGTCGGAACATCGGATGCTTGAAGTAATCGGGAAAGCGACTCCGCCCAACTCCGGACTTGGCTAGCCACTTGGTCCCAATTCCGGGGATATATCCAAAGCCCTGTTCTTGCAGCGAGCCCGGAAGACGGATCGAGGATGGCAGATCGGCCTTGAACCATTTTCCGGCCACGCCCTCGTCCTGTGGGTCCAATGCAAACTGCCATACGCCAGCCAAATCGATCTGTTGCTCGCTGGCATGGCCCCCGAAAACCTG
>JAJSAJ010000186.1 GCA_024274855.1 Planctomycetota bacterium
GTCATGCAACTCAAGACCGCTGTCGACTTTCTCCACTCGGAATATGCAATAAACGGAGATAAGAAACACATCATTGACGCTCCGAGGGAAAGAACCGAAGAAACGGCCAATAACGACGTAGAGCTTTCCCTTGACGCGGTACACCAGCACTCTTCCTGGAAAACCACCGTGGTTGTTCGGCCTTTTCTTTGACGCCGTTTTGTTGAATTGGTCACTCTTAATAGAAAGGGTGAGCCAATCAACATGGTTAACATCGATACTCGATGTCGTAGCTTGAGACACCACGAATATTCGACCAAGTTGCGTCGTAAATCGTCAAGACCCCGTACGGGTCGTAGAGGTACCGCCCCAACGCGTCACCGGCTCTCCCGTTGGCCCAGCTTACGCTCACCGCCAGCTCGGTGTATCCCAGTGAAGGTCTCAGCCGGCCGCCTTCTTTCGTTCCCCTTCAACCCGCTAGACTTGCTATCTTGTCAGACACTTAATTCAGGATAAACTTGGACAGATAATTCGGGACTTGGCAGACGATCAGAGATCCCCTGTATTACTAACTGCAAAAACTTAACGATCCTTGAAGTTGGCAACACTGAACGGCAGGGCTGCCAACCAACTCCGAGATGCGGCTTGGCCCCGATTGGCTCGCGCCCGTTGGTCATTCAACTTTGTGCAAGACGTAACGATGTTTGAGGTTGGCAATAAGGAGACCGGATTCCTCAGATCGCAGCGTCGACGCAGCTGATCTTCATACAGAGATTGTGGGACGAGGTGGCGCCCTTTTCCAAGACCTTCAGTCATGTCCTCCGGTGACGTGTGCTCTGCGTAGGGGCCTTTCAGAGCTGTCCTGACCTTGATGTCCGTGGTCCCGATGATGTAGCCCATGCCGTACTGCCACGAGCGTATTTCACCTTTTCCCGAAGTATTCCAATAGGTGCTTTGGGTCACCGTGTTTCCGGCTCCGGAACTCCAGTGCCGACGATTGACGCCCGACCAGCCATCATCAAGTTCGCACTGATCAACCAGACATGCCATCGCCAGCGAATGATGGTACTCGCAGTACGCGGGCCAGCCGATTGGATCAAGTATGCCCACATAGGTTCGGCTGCCGCGACTCACACAACGCAGCCAGACGCATCCGGCCGTTCCAAAGTCCCAATTCTGAATGAAATTGTGGCGACCATCGAGTCCCACGCAGTCGCGCGTCAAGATTTCATTTGAGCGGGAAACCTCAAAAAGGTAACCAGCACCTCCGCCACCGCGATTCTGAGCTTTTTCCATCCGGCAGTTTGCGATTGTGATCCGTTTCGAATTGGTCGCGATGATCCCTCCGTTCTGTAAATGAAACTTGTTCGCTTCTTTCAAGGGCGACGGAAAAGTGGCCACATCTCTAACCCAGCAGTCCTTTGCGGCATCGAGACCAATAACGTGAACTCCCGCACGACTCCACGCCTGCTTTGGGGCGAGCGCGTTTGCCACGGAAAGCGATTCTATCCCGCATTCGGAGATATAGCCGGACAATCTCCGCAGACTTGCGTCATCTCTCATTCTGGCCCGGTATCGCAGGGGCACATCCAAGGTAATCCGGTGCGACTGCCCGTGCCGATCGATACGTGTGATTCTGCGCAGGAAGAACGGCCGCCATTTTCCATTGAAGGCTTTCCAGATTCCCACCATGCCATGGTCGTCTACAAAGGCATCGGTAATTACCCAGCCCAAAGCCACGTCGTCTCCCACTTTCAGGTTTCCGACCTTATCCACGCGCACGTCGAACGAACGATTGTCTCCATCCTTCGACAATGAGATGTCTTTTCCCGCGTGCAAGCGGCCACGAAATGAAATGTGGCTTTGCCATCCTTTCCTGGGGACCGTTGTAAAGAAAAGACGTGTGGCGTTCTTGCCTGCGCCCCGCAGAACGATCTTCGAAGCGTTGATTTGTATCACGCCGTCGCAACGGAACAGGCCGCGTGGGAGCAACACGACTCCACCGCCGGCGCCGGTCGCTGCATCCACCGCTTTTTGGATCGCCCGTGTTGCATCACGTTTGCCGGTCGAATCCGCGCCAAACATCTTGACGACATTGAAGATCTTGGCAGACCGAGCCGATGGTTCTGTTTCTCCATTGTGGTATCCGGCATATGACATGTCCGGTAGAAAACGGCCCTCCGAATCGGTCAGCGCCGGAGTCCAGTTCTTGGGGTAAAGCTTGCTCCGCCAAGTTGATTCCTTTTCCTGGCCGTGGGCAATGCCTGCTGCCAGAACCAACACTGACACGATCATTCCGGTTTTCCACCTGGCTTCGCAAGACAACTGGCCGGATGTTGTAATCATTGGGTGCGCGTGTTTTCGGTTCATAGCTTTCAGGGTTTCATGATTTCGAGAACGTGCGCGAGGTTTTGTTGTCTGGTGGCTCGTGGTCCGACTGGATGGCTTGGCAATTGAGTACGCGAGCAACTACCTTCACCTGCGCTTCGCTGAGTCCGGCACTCGTCGGTCTGGTTGGGAACCTGACTGTTTGAAATGCCGAGCGGTTTACCGTCGAGCAAAACGTTGGCGGCCGCCAGTATCGTCCGACCGTTGGGCATGGTTTTCGATACTGCGGGGGGCTTGACCGTGCCAGCATCCGTACATACAAGACAGAATACAAGGCAATCATGTTCATAACACTTGGCATGTTCATAACACCTGGGCCGTGTATCCAACGAACGGCAGCGGAAAGTAAAACTGATGGAGTCGTATTTGTTCGTAGTCAGACCAGAGACGGTCGCGGTTACTCGACAGCTTTCCTTGTTGCCACCAGAGCTCTATTGTAGCTCTTAGGGTCGGCGAATCAATTGTTGTCGCGTTTACTGGGGGGCGTTCATGCGGCGATCCTCCTTAGCTGCGAGACTGATTCACCCATGGGGCAAGCCCATGGGGGTCTGTACGCAAAAGAGTGCGACAGTTATTGATTGCGAATCCTTAGCTTTGAAGTTGCACTAAATCACGAACAGACTATCGAGGTCCTGTTGTGTTCAACGGTTATTGACAAGAAAAGAAGCGAGGTCGGCTATGGGCATTTGGAAATGGCTGCGTGACGGAACAATCACTCGCGTTTTGGTAAAGCATCGATTCCAGTTTTCGTTACCAGGTCTACTAGCTGTTTTGGCGATTGTGGCTGGAAGTTCACGATGTCCACTTGTCGAGGCTGCTGAGGAGGTGCGAGACGCGGCGGGCAGCCTCACTCGGGCGACTGTCACCAGCGACTTTAGGCGGCCGTTTGTGACGCCAAACGCGTTTCACGGTACGGACGTGCAGCGGATCAATCAGGCCGTGCAGGCAGCGGCGGCAACCGGTTGTCGGGTCGTGATTCCCAGACTGAATGTATGTGGCGACAAACGACGGAACGTCTGGCTGCTCGACTCCGCGATTCTATTGCCAAGTGACATTACTTTGGAGTTGGATAATTGCCACATCAAGTTGTCGGACCGATGCCGAGACAATTTCATTCGGAGTGCCAATTGTGGGCTCGGTATCACGGACATTCGTCCTCTTCGGAATATTTTCATTCGAGGCATCGGCCATGTCGTGCTTCAAGGAGCCGATCATCCCCGAGCCACGGGCGACTCGGGCAAGACGCTTGGCAAAAGAACCTGTGGCACCGATGCCGGTGTGGCGGGCGAAAGCCAGACCGGTGACTGGCGAAACATCGGGATTCTCCTGGCGTTTGTCGATAACTTCCGAATCGCGAACCTCACGATCAAACATTCTCATGCGTGGGCCATCTCGCTGGAACGTTGCGCCCACGGCACGCTTCGCGACCTCGATTTCGCATCAACCCAGTCGCGCGTTGTCGATGGTGTTGGCCAGACACTTCTGAATCAGGATGGAATCGATTTGCGCTTGGGCTGCCACGATATTCTGATCGAGAATATCACCGGATACACGGGGGATGACCTGATTGCCTTGACCGCGATTCCTCGCGAGGAGTCAGCGGCGGGAAGCACGACGTCGACCATGGTCAGCGATGGTGCGGATCGCGGTCGGGGGCGGGACGACATTCGGCAGATCATCATTAGAAACGTCCGCGGCTATTGTCGCGGAGGTCATCATATCGTTCGGCTACTTAACACGTCCGGTGTCCGGTTGCATGATGTTCTGTTGGACGGTCTGATCGACACGTCTCCCAAAGGCCTGCAATGCAAGGCGGCAGTAAAGATCGGAGATAGCGCCTATGGCGGTGGAGTGGCGCCGCTGGGAGACACTTGTCGAATTATGATCAGCCATGTTGCGAGCAAGTCGAAACATACAATTCTGATTGGCGGGTCCCTGTCAGATTCCATCATCAGCGACGTGATCCGGTACGGATCGACCGGCGAGATCGTCACGATCGCGTCGGGACCGCAATATGTGCGGAATGTCACGATTTCCGACACGCACGTGATAGTCCCTTCAGAGTGAAAGGATTGCGCTGGGGATCAGAGAAGAGACACGAGCTACTGGTGTGGGAGTCCTTGAATATATCGAATCACGCCGATTGTGAAATCCTCTTCGACTTGCGGTGTGAAAGGGGAAACTCTCGGCTCGTAACCGCCTTCGGAAAAAGCCTGTTTTGTTGGCAGGTACAACAGGGAGCCGTTGGTCAATCCGAAGTAGAACGTATTCGAAAAAGGAGATGCCTTGCGTATGTTCATCGCGATCTCGCTGAAGAGTTCGAGCGGTGCCGTCCAGATTACCGTTTTCTGATTGATTACGATCGATCGGACCGGTACGCGAACAAGATTGCTGCCATCCGCCGAGCGACGAGCATAAATCGCGAGATCGTCGGGCCAGCCTAGTCCTTTCCGGCGAGGCGTTTCGATCACGGTTCGACCAAGGGACAAGGTTACCTTGGCGGTCGTATGTTGAATGGAATCATTAGCCGCCAGGATCTTGTCCCCCAGCAAGCTCTTGAACTCGTCCATGTGACTGCTTGCGAAATCGGCTTGTACACTGAAAAGGGGAGCCACATTCCCCTCGGCACCGTTGATCAGCAGCATCGGCGCACCGACTTTGCGCTCAACGTACTCGGCGATGATTCCCGGCACGTCGCCGCTGATCAACGTATTGCGTCTGCCGAGCACGGTTCCGTGAATGGCATAATTTGCAATCAACCCAATAGGCGACCCGTCGAGTCTTTCCAGTCGAATCAGTCCAATCTGGCGATCTACCGGTCCATCAGGGTCCTGACCCAATACACTCTTTCCTTGTGCGTTCGTACCGCGGCGATTGATGTTCGCCTGCGATGTGCCGGTTCCGATACCGAGTCGCGCGGGTTCCAGGTGCGAGCGAGCCTGTTTGATCCCCCGAATCAAAACCTCCTTTACCCAACTCCA
>JAJSAJ010000187.1 GCA_024274855.1 Planctomycetota bacterium
CCGACCAACGTGCCGGTGTTATACCACGCGAGTTCCCGCGAGCGAAGCACTCGGTATTCAGCTCCACGGGAGCAGAAAACAACCGAACTCAAGACTCGAAACCGCCTCCTCCCGCCCCCCGCGGGCTTGCCCGTGGGAGCGAAAGGCTCACCAGCTAGAACCCAGCGGGCACAGATCCACACGGACCGGCATTCGTCTGAAGCGGGCGATTGAGCGTACAGAGTCTTTTGCATCTGTCATGCAACGTCACTCGGAAGAAGGCGAGACCGTCTACACAAAAAAAGCCGCAAACCCTTGTTATTAAGTGGTTTGCGGCTTGTTTTCGCAGTGGTCAGGGGCGGGCTTGAACCGCCGACACCTGGATTTTCAGTCCAGTGCTCTACCAACTGAGCTACCTGACCCGGATCTCGTTATTGAGCATACACGTCTTGCTCATCGGCTGTTGCTACCCGCCCACCGGCGCGGAAGCAACACCGTTGGCTAACGATACCAAAAATAAATCGACCGGCAAGCCCACAGTGTCTCAGTAGGTAATGTGGCGACCCGTCAGTCGCAATCAGTTGATCGAACGTGCCGGCGTGGCAAGCCGGCAAGCCTCACTCGGTTGCCCCATCGTCAGCCGCAGCCCCGGTAATACGGGCACGAAGGGCGTCCAATGGCGATGCCAATCACCTGTTGGACCGTTGTCGTTTGCTTGACAACGACTTACGTCGACATTAGTATCAAAATCTTCGCAGACAGTGCCGAAAACCGGGGCTTTGTTGAGACGCGTGTTTCGGCCGGCGCAGGAGTGTGCGCCCTTTGCGGCAAGCGGTCGCTGCCAGTGGCCAATCCGCTTGCGGAATCTCGTCCGTCGTTTCTTTGGCGTCTTTTTTTGCAGTATTGGCGAATCGGTTTCGTGCACACACGTACGGGAGCCAGACGTTGGGTGGCCCCCCTATTCTGCGGGAGTAACTATGATGAACGGTCTCGTCAACCGCCTCCGCACTCCATTTGTTCGCTCTGTTTGCCTCGCCTTGGTCAGCATGGTTCTTATGTTTCAAGGCATGCCGGCGTGGTCCTACACGCCGGATAGTCCGAAGGTCCGCACGCTGCTGAAAGGGGCAATTAGTTATCTGGAGGCGGGTGGCATGTCAGCCGGACAGGCCAACATGTTGGGTGGCCGCGCGTTGGTCGGGCTGGCTTTATACAAGTACTACCACCGATTTGGTGATGTCAGCCAACAGTTGCCGGCTCTCACTGCCGCGGCATTGGATCACGTCACCGACATGGCACACAAGCCGGCCTTGTTGTCAAAGGAGAACATTTACAGCCTCGGAATCGCCGTGATCTTCCTTACCGAGGTCAAGGCGTCGCGGCACACGGCCGAGATTTCGGTCTACGTTAATGAACTGCAACGGGTCCAGAAGCCGCATGGCGGCTGGGGCTATACCAGCATGGTGGAAGGAGATACCTCCCAGACTCAGTATCCCGTCCTGGCGATGTGGGCCGCCAAACAATCGGGGCTCAAAATCCCAACGGCGATTATGGAACGTGCCGGTGGATGGGTGATGCGAACGCAAGACCCAAGCGGCGGATGGGGCTACCAGGGCAGAGACCCGGGCGGGCCCACTCGAATCCCCCAGACTGAAATCCGCCCATCGCTTGTCGCCGCCGGACTCGGCTCCGCCTACGTCATCGCACATTTCCTTGGGATCACCGCCAAGGGGAAACGGCCGAGTGCTTCCAAGCTGCCGCCCGCTCTGATCAAAGTGGTCGAAGACCAGAAGAAGGGCCGCACACGAACGTCAATCGATGTCGGCCGACTGAAAAAGACAATGGAAGACGGCAACACATGGTTTCGGCGGACTGGTTGGAATCTGCCATCCGAGTACCCGTTTTATTACCTGTACGGCCTCGAGCGTTGCCAGAGTTTTCGCGAGTTGGTCGAGAAGTCCTCGGAAGAAGAACCCGAATGGTATGATTCCGGAATCGACTCCCTTGCAAAAGTCCAACTGAGGACCGGAGCGTTCGGGCAGTCGGAAGAATTCTCGGTGATGGCCTGCAACAAACCGATCGCCACGGCCTTCGCCGTCCTGTTCATGCTGCGAAGCACTCGTGAAACGATCGAGAAAGTGGCCCATCGTGATGGAATCTTGCGAGGTGGATACGGGCTGCCAAACGACGCTTCGGAAGTACGCCTGAAGGGCAACAAGATCGTCGCGCCGGCCATCACCGGTACCGTCGAAGATATGATCTCCATGCTCGAAGATGACGAGGCTGACAAGATCGAGAATATGCTCGATAACCCGGACGCGCTGTCGCTGACCAACCTGTCGGGATCGGGCACCGAGTTCACTGCACGTCTGCGGCGCATCGTTCAAACCGGCTCGTACAAGGCCCGCATCGTCGCCGCCACAACGCTCGGAAAACAAGGCGATCTCGACAATGCACCGATTCTCATTTTTGCGTTAACCGATGGGGATCCGCGGGTTGTGCGCGTTGCCCGTGACGGCCTGCGCCGGATCAGCCGCCGCTTTGACGGCGTCGGTTTGCCGGACAATCCGAACAAGAAGCAGGTCGAGTTGGCTGTCAAACAATGGAAGGACTGGTATCGGTCGGTACGTCCTGAAGCTGTTTTTATCGAGTGATTTTCAGCTCGTTTTTGAACGATCAAGACCACTCGCGACACACACGGATCGTGACACGAACTTGAGGCGGTGCATTGTGAATCAGCGCAAACAACCAGAAATCGTCAACATTCCGCAAGAATTACAGCTTTCGGTCTCGGCGTACGACCGAGCGGCAAGCTGGATCATTTCGCTGAACCTGTTGGTCGGATTCGCCGTTGCGCTCGCTTTCCTGTTGTGGCTCAGCCAAGTTCTGGAATTCACGCCCGACCAATCAACCGTGGTCCTGGTGGAAAACATTGCCGGGCGAGGTGATCACGCCGCCGGATTTGAACGCGATGTTGAAGCGCCTGGGGTTGAAGAACTGGAAGAGGAGACGGAACCGGCCGTCGAACAGTTGCTGGAAGCCGTCACCGACGTCGTCTCGACGCAAGCCGCCTCGCTCGATGCGATGCAGACCACCATGTTCAGCAGCAACTCCGGAAAAGGCCTGGGAGACAGCCGCCCGCCAGGCCCGCTTGGCGAAGGGGACGACATCATTCCCCGGTGGGAACGCTGGGAGATTCGCTACAACTCGAATAGCCTTGAAGCCTACACCGAACAACTCGACTTCTTCGGCATCGAATTGGGCGCCGTCGGCGGTGGTGAAAAGAATGTCGACTATGCGCGAAACCTGCGAAAGTCACGACCCGATCGGCGACAAGGACCTGGCGACCTGGAAAAACGACTCTATTTGACATGGACCGGCGGCGCATTGAAACGGTTCGACGTCCGACTACTCCAGTCCGCCGGGGTCAAGACCACTCGACGCATTGTTGTCCAATTCCTTCCGAAAAAAATTGAAAATCATCTAGCTGTTATCGAATTAGATTTTGCCAAGAGTAAAGGAAAAAAGAGCGTCAAACAGATCCAACGGACCGTCTTTGGCGTGCGGCCGAAAGGGAACCGGTTCGAGTTTTACGTGATCAGCCAGCGTTACCGTGCAGTCGCCGTCTAGCTGATGAGATCTAGCTGACGAGACTTACGCTCCCACGGGACAAGCCCGTGGGGGGCGGGAACGATGGCGGGCGGGATGTGGAGGACAAGCCCGTGGGGGGCGGGAGCGGATGAGGGAAAGTCGCTGAGGCAACTTCAACAACGACCAGTAAAGTACGGCACGAATCAACAACCGGGAACAGTATTTCAAATATAAGCCGTGACAAACCGACCGGTGCTTCGGTCGGCCACGCATGGATCATCTGACGTCGGTCCATCGCCGGCCCTCGAGCTTGGAAATGGCCCGTTCACACTAACCATCGAGTGGAAAAGAGCATGATGTTTGCTGAAATGAATGTCTTTGCCGTCCTTGGCAATCTGATGTACGTGACACTCGCCCTGATCGCACTCTGGGGTGCTTTCTGTGTCGTCATGGTTTGGACACGCGTCCGAGAGAAGAGGTTTCGCAACGAGGAAGAACAGTCGGTGTTCCTGGACGAGCTGGACGGCCCGATCCGGCAAGGCGATTTTGACACGGCCGAGGCGGTTCTGGACGGCGATAAGCGCGCCATGTCCCAACTGGCTTTACTGGCTGTCGTCAACCGGCGCATTGGGTATTCCAAAGTCCGCCAACTGCTGGTCGACCGCTTCCAACGGGACGTTCTGGCCGATCTGGAATACCGACTCAGCTGGGTCAATACGGTCATCAAAAGTGCACCGATGATCGGACTGTTGGGAACGGTCATGGGCATGATGGGCGCGTTCCGTACATTGGCCACTCAGGAAAACGTCAAACCGGACCAGTTGGCGGGTGACATCAGTTTCGCGTTGGTCACGACCGCCTGCGGCCTGGCGATCGCCATCCCGTTACTGTTGGCAACGGCCAGTGTCACGGTCCGAATTCGAAAGATGGAAGACCTGGTCGCCGCGGGCTTGACCCGATTTCTCGAGACATTTCGTGCCGGCGTAAGTGCCGAGAACGAGCGGAGCAAATAAGGTCATGGCAATCGCTCCAGAACTTCCGCCGAATGCCCCGCCGGTCGATGACAGCCCACTGTCACTGAAATCAAAACGGCGACTCGACGATACCGAGATGGACATTACGCCCATGATCGACATCGTCTTTCTGCTACTGATCTTCTTCCTCGTCGCATCGAAAATGGACGAATCCGCCTCGGTTCGCCTGCCCCCGGCCCGCTATGGCAAGGCAGTCGCCGAAGACAACTCGATCGTCGTCCTTATCCGCAAAGGCTCGGCGGGGACCGTGATTGTCTCGCGGCGCGACGGCCGGGCATTCGCGTCCGATATCAAGCAACAGGAAGAAGAGATCGGCGAGTATATCGACGCGGGCATGACCGGCTCGCCTCCATTCGATCGCCCTTTACAAGAGGTTATTGTGAAGGCCGAGCGGGATGTGAAGGAGGGCGAAGTCAATCGAGTGGCCGAGGCGATCGGAAAGGTGGCCGAAACGCCTATCTTGAACTACGCCGTGTTGGAAAACTGAAGACTGACCTGCTGCGCGACGCAATCGTCTAGGAATTGAGGATCGATCCCATGGCCGACCATCATCAGCCCCACGGAGGTGACCCGAAAAAGCCGACGCGGAAAAGTGGATCCTTTCGCTTTAAGACGGACCACGATACACCGAAAAAAAAGAGGCCGACGCACCCAACGGACGAATCCATTCTGATTGACGCTGGTGAACTCGATTCCGCCTATCAACATGTCGATCGACTTGGCGAAGGGACCGATCTGGTCACGTTCGGCGACGCAAAACGGCTTGAAGAAACAGAAATGGACATGACGCCGATGGTCGACGTTACGTTCCTGTTGCTGATCTTCTTCATGGTCACCGCCGCGTTCAGCCTCCAGAAATCGATCGAAGTACCGACGCCCCATCCGGACCAACCGAGCCAGAACGTGCAACAACAGGACCCCCAGGAAGATCCCGATACCGTAACCGTCCATGTTGATCGCTTTAATACCTTCCGCGTCGTGACAACCGACTGGGATTCCGAAGCACCAAGCCAGCCGGAAATGTTGATCAAGCTGCGCGAAGCCTGTCAGGGAAATAGCCAAGGACGGAAACCGACCAAATTGCTCGTGATGGCCAGCCCGGAAGCACTGCACGAGAAAGTGGTCGCCGCACTCGATGCGGGTACCGAAGTTAACATGAATGAAATCAAGCTGATGATCGCCGAAGACGAAGAGTGAACCAACGATCCGACTGATCGCTACTTTCGAAGGAACCGGGCATGAGTGCCGAACGTTTTATCGATCTCCTTAAAAACAAGGGCTTGCTCGACGATCGTGTTATCGCCGAATTGCGCCATCGCATCGCAAGGATCAAGGACAAGCGCGTTACGCCCGAGGCGATCGCCAAATTCCTCGTCGACAAGGGACATCTGACCCAGTTCCAAGCGACAAAACTGGTCAATGAGATCACTTCCGTCAACCAGACGAATGCGACTCAACCCAAAACGCCACGCGAAACCAAACCGGCCGAAGATGACGAACTGGGATTCGCCCCAGACAAGGATGAACCGCCGGCCAAGCCAACCACCAAGAAATCGGCCCCTCCAGAGAAGAAACGTGCACCCAAAAAACCCGCTGCACCGGACGAAGACGACCTGCTCGTGCTGGACGATGGCGATGACCTGCTGGCATTGAATCACCAAGACAATGTCGAAACGCCCAAATCGACCGCACCCGCGAAGCCGAAACCCAAACCGGTGACGCCGCCCAAATCCAAGAAAGAACCGAAACGCCGCACGCGCCCTCAACGCCCCAAACCACAACGCGTGGAACCCGTTGAACCGATCGAAGAAGTTGAACCAATCGAAGAAGTCGAAGAAGTCGAGCCGGTCACGCCCGTTGAGCCAGTCAAAGTCATTCAACCTGCCGCTGAAGACCTGGTGGCCGTTCCGGAAGACCTTACCGAGGTGCCGTCCGCCAAGCCCGCTAGAGCGTCGCGAACCCGCGAACGGAACCTTGACCGCGTCTTGTCGGATTCCGGCGCCGAGTCCAAACCATTGGCCGCCAGAAAACTGCAACCAACCAACCAGTGGGACTCGAAACTGCTTCTAATCGGCAGCGCCTCGCTCGGCGTCCTGTTGGTGATCGGCGCCTTGCTGCTGCTGTCACTCACACGAGGCTCGGCCGAAGACATGATCGCGGCGGCCAACAAGGACTATGAAGGGGCCGCGTATGGTCGAGCGATCAAGCGATTTGACCAGTTTCTGAAGCACCACTCCGGGCACGAAGAAGCCAGCCACGCGCGCGTCTTTCGCTCGCTCGCCCGACTGCGACAAGTCTACAAGACTCCGGAACAAGGCCTGCGAGTTGCCAAGGAAGTCCTTCCCGAAATCGAAAAAGAGGAAGCGTTTGAACAGGCACGTCCCGAACTGGCCAGCATGCTGCCGCAAATCGCCGACGGCTTCATCCAAAAAGCCAAGTTGTCCAAAGATACGAAAGAGCAGGGGACGCTGTTGGCCGCCACCGAACAGACAATGGTCCTGGTCAATAACGCCACCTACATTCCAACCACACTCCGACGACCAATCCTGACCAA
>JAJSAJ010000188.1 GCA_024274855.1 Planctomycetota bacterium
CTCCTGGCAGAACTGTTCGGACCTATCTTCAAAAGCAAGATGAAACCGGGACAAATCGTCGTTTGCCTTGGCGACAGCCTCACTTACGGTGCACATGTCGAGGGGCAAGGCACAAGCCGTGGGCATACGTATCCAGCATATTTGTGCCAGTTGCTGAACAAGATGATCCGTGCTGCCGAGCGACAAACGCCACTCGTTCCCGACAATCGGCCATAGTAGTTCGATCCAATATCAAACATTGAAACACATGCTGATTGGCTGGGATGTAGGGTGTGACAAACTCGCTACATCCAACTCGGCAGCTGAATACAACGTGAAAGCGAGCGCCGTGAACGTTACCGATGATGGAATACCCTCGACGGCGAGCTGGTCACACCCTACGACTCGCCACCCGATTCTACGACTTAATCTTGATCCGTAAAAAAGCCCTTCAGAAATTGCGCGAGCGTACCTTCGTAAACAGCTTCCGCAAGGTGTTCGACACCGTGTTGATTTCCCCACGAATAGTAGACGACGACTTTGCCCTGGAACTCGCAAAGATCGATATCCGAGTTGTTAAGATTAACGGCCTTGTCAATCCGCTCGCGCTCCGCCGTGGTTAGCCGGGGATTAGCGATCCTCTTGTCTTCCGACGAGCACCGGAGCACCGGATTCAATGGGCTGGTCTCCCAGTGAATCAAGTCCTTCGAACGTACAATACAAGACTCATACATAGGGCCCGGCCGAGCCTCGAGATAGATCATGTAGAATTGGCCATCCAGAAATCTGATCGCGGGGCAGGCAGAGTACCGCTGCTTCGTATAGACGTGCGACTCGGAAAGTAGCCTCCAATGAATCAAATCTTTTGATTCTGCAAAACGGTTGGTAAAACCGTGGCCGATGACTTCTGGCGGAGCACCCACTTCAAATGCCATGATGTACCGTCCATCCGCCTTGCAGACGGACGTATTGAATATTTTCCATCCAGGTAAATCCAATATCGGGCGCGACGACCATTTCTTGAGATCGTCTGACCAAAATGCATAAATGGTCTGCGTACCCCATCCCTTCACGCCGTAAACGAACACCTTGCCTCCATCAGCCAACGCGCATCCCAAATTATGTCCTTTCGCAAACGGCACAGTCGGCGCACCCGAGGCGACATCGATGAATCGAAAGTAGGACTTGCCTGTCCGGTTACCCTTGTAGCGATCGCGAACATACTCGAACCGGTAAAGCCGGTCGTGAAATACCAAGGGCGTCGCTTCGACCAGGTCGCAATCGATGGTTCCCAGCTTTTTGATTGTCGGCTTTGCCGGTTTCTTATCGGAAGCGACTAGACGCGTCTGAAGGCCGGCAAGCATTGGCACGCCGATCGCGAAGCACATGAACGCAGGGAGACTACCGGTGCGATGAAACATGCCGTGTTCCTTGTTGGCTTTGTCGGTAGGAGACCTTATTCATGAACCCAGGCAAGAACCAGTGTCCCATAATCGAAGTAGCAATGGTAGCCGCCAAATCAGGATCGTTCGAGGGCCACCCGGGGATCGTGGTCGGGACTGGCAGTTGCCCGGTCCGGCCCGCCGATTGCAAATTATTTTCTCCGTTCAAGCTGCCATGTGATGGCCCGCGAGCATGGTAGCCGGGAGACCGTGTGCGATGACGGCGATCGCCTGCCCGGATAAATGA
>JAJSAJ010000189.1 GCA_024274855.1 Planctomycetota bacterium
TACGGCTCGCAGCCTGGGTGGTGTGCGGGTATCCACGTTGCGAGTTATGGAGAAGTGATATCATGAAATGCAATGGCAGCAGACTAGGTCGTCGGGAGTTTCTGACGATCGGTGCGGTTGGTGGACTCGGTCTGTCACTCGCGGATTATTTTGCGTTACGGGAGGCTCGTGCCGACCAGAAGTCGTACGACTTCATGGAGGCCAAGGCGGAGAGCGTCATCCACATCTTTTTGCCGGGTGGTATTGCTCACCAGGCCACGTTTGATCCCAAGCCGTATTCACCAATCGAATATCGAGGCGAGTTGGGGAGTATCAAGACGAAGACTGGCGAGGTGATCAGTGAGACGCTTCCGAAGCTGGCCCAAGTTGCCGACAAGTTCACGATCATTCGATCAATGACTCATGGTGAAGCGGCGCATGAACGTGGGACGCACAACATGTTCACGGGCTACCGACCGAGTCCGGCGTTGGTTTATCCGAGTTTTGGCAGCGTTGTGAGTCACGAATATGGGCCTCGGAAGAACCTTCCACCCTACGTCTGTATTCCAAACCAGCCGAATCTGTATGCGGGAAACGGGTACTTAAGTTCATCGTTTGCGCCTTTCAGTCTAGGTGCCGATCCGGCTTCGAAGGGGTTCCGTGTCCGCGACTTGAATCTTCCAGGTGGAGTTGACGACAAGCGGTTCGCGCAGCGTCGCTCCGCTTTGGATGCTGTTAATGCGCACTTTGTCAAAGTCGACAAGTCAGACAACGTCAAGGCAATGGGCACGTTTTACGAACGTGCCTACAACGTGATCAGTTCGAAAGACGCACGCGACGCTTTTGATCTTGATAAGGAAGACCCGAAGATACGAGATCAGTATGGGCGAAACGCGGCGGGGCAGCGGATGCTGATGGCACTTCGTTTGGCGGCGGCGGGCGTTCGGATGGTCACATTGACCTATGGCAGTTGGGACATGCACACGCAGATTACATCGGGTATGCGCCGCCAGATGCCGGCGTTTGATCAGGCTCTGGCCATGCTGTTGCGTGATTTGGACCAGCGCGGCTTGCTTGATAAGACACTGGTCTTGGTCTCCAGTGAGTTTGGCCGCACACCCAAGATCAATCAGAATGCCGGCCGAGACCATTGGCCCAAGGTCTTCAGTGTGTTGCTGGCTGGCGGTGGAATCCAGCGGGGGATGATTTACGGGGCTTCCAACGGCACGGCTACTGAACCGGAATCGGATCCGGTTAGTCCGGCCGATTTGGCCACGACGGTGTATAACCAGTTGGGGATCGTGGCTGACAAGGAATTGATGGCACCGGGGAACCGGCCAATCGAAATCGTCAAGGGCGGCAAGGTACTCAAAGGGATTCTGGCATAACACGTTTCGGTGTTCCAGCGTTTCCCCGGAAACAGGTCGAGCCGGTTAGTGGGTAACCGTTCACGGCGAGAGTGCGTGGAGGGGCATTTTTCACTTATCAGTTATCAGTGGAAAGAGTATGACCCCGCAGCGTTGCCTCTCTCGATGATAAATGAGTAATGTCAAATGACTAATGATAAATCGCAACCGTTCACGGAATGTAGGCCACCGGTTTGCTTCAAGGGGTCAGACCCATTTTCGGCGACAAAATGGGTTCGCGTACAGAAACGCTTTCTCCGCCGAAAATTGCGTCAGACCCCAGCGGCGTGAACGGCTACAATCGTTGTTTATGAACCGAGAACTCGTGACGGTTTTCCGAGAGGTTTCAATGCGAAATCAGACAAGCTTGTGGTTACGTAGTCTTCAATGTTTTGTGTTTACATCGATTCTATTGAGCGTTTCGGTCGGTTTTGCGGCTGATCCTCAGCTGACCGCTATCGCCCCGTACGGGTTGCAGCGGGGTGTGGAAACGACCGTTCAGTTTTCGGGAGCACGCCTGGACGATGCGCGGGCTTTACTGCTCTATCGGCCGGGCATTATTGTCAAACAGCTGAAGTCGGCGGGCAAGAACCGTGTTGACGTGACGTTGGCTGTTGCGGCGGACTGTCCGATGGGATTACACGCCGTTCGAGTGCGCACGGCGACTGGTATCAGCAACCTGCGTCTCTTGTGCGTCAGCTCGCTGCCGGTCATTCAGGAGAAGGAGCCGAACAGCGATTTTGCGAAGCCGCAGCAGATTCCGATCGATTGCACGGTAAGTGGTGTCGTTCAGAGCGAGGATGTCGATTACTTTGTCGTCGACACCAAGAAGGGGCAGCGGATATCGGTCGAAATGGTTGGGGTTCGATTGGGCAACAATACGTTTTTCGATCCTTTCGTGGCGATTCTCAATCCCGCCAGATTCGAACAAGCTCGCTCCGACGATGTTCCGTTCTTGAGGCAAGACTGTTTGTGTGCGGTCGTCGCCTCGGAGGACGGCAAGCTGATTATTCAGGTACGTGAGAGTGCGTATGGCGGCAATGGCAATTGTAAGTATCTGATCCATATCGGCACGTTTCCTCGACCGACGGCCGTCTATCCGGCTGGGGGCCGGCCCGGTCAATCGCTTGACGTAGTCTGGCTCGGAGATGTTGCCGGCCCTTGGAAGTCGACGGTGAAGCTACCGACCGGTGAAGGTGACACGTTCGAGCTGTTTGCTCAAGATGGGCATGGCATTGCACCGTCACCGAATAGGATCCGTGTCAGCGATTTATCGAATGCTCTGGAAGTCGAGCCGAATAATGTGCGTGAGCAAGCCACGGCGGTGACGGTCCCGGCGGCGTTTAACGGAACGATTGGCCAACCGGGTGATGTTGACTATTACAAGTTTCAAGCGAAAAAGGGCCAGGTTTTCGACATTCGTGTCTTTGCTCGCCAACTGCTTCGTTCGCCCTTGGATTCGGTTTTGGCAATCACACGATCCAAAGGCCAGGGCGTAACATCGAACGATGACAGTGGTGGACCCGACAGTTATGTCCGATTTACGGCCCCGGCGGATGATACGTATTACCTCGAGATACGGGATCAGCTGCTCGATGGGGCTCCTGATTTCGTCTACCGTATCGAGGTCGATCCGGTCAGGCCGGCTTTATCATTGACTCTTCCTGAGCGAGTTCAATACGTTCCATTGACCGTCAGCGTACCTCGGGACAACCGCATGGCGATCATGGTCAACGCCGCGAGGGCCAACTTTGGTGGTGAATTGGCGATTTCTGTCGACGGGTTACCGGCCGGTCTTTCCGCAACGGACTTGAAGATGGCGAGTAATCTGACGAGTGTGCCGATGGTGTTGACAGCGGCGGCGGACGCACCACTCGGAGGAGCTCTAGCCGATCTGACGGGACGCACCACCGATCCCAAGTTAACGGTTGTCGGTCATTTGAAACAGCGCACGATGTTGGTTCGAGGGCAGAATAATCGGGACGTTTGGGGCCATGATGCGCGGCGTATGGCAATCGCGGTAACCCAGAAGTGTCCATTTTCAATTCAGATCGTGCAACCGAAGGCACCGATTGTTCGTCGGGGAGCAATGAATCTTAAGATCGTTGCAACGCGGGCAAAGGACTTTAAGCAGCCGATCTCCATCTACATGCTATACAACCCGCCGGGTATCGGTTCGTCCCGTTCGATTACGATTGCCGCGGATAAGAACGAAGCAACGATTCCCTTGACGGCCAACGCGAGTGCCCGATTCGGTTCATGGCCGATTGTCGTGCTCGGCCGGGCGAAGGTAGGTGACGGCAACGTTGAGGTCGCAACTCCCTTGGTTCCACTCGAAATCGCTGATACGTTTTTCGATCTCAAGATCGAGAAAACGGCAGCTGAATTGAGTGAGCAGACGGAAGTGTTGGTTCACATTGAGACGAAGCACCCGTTTGAAGGCAAAGCGACGCTCCAGTTGCTCGGGTTGCCCGCCAAGACGACGGTTGCGCCGAAGCCGATTGAGTTTACCAAGGAAACGAAGGAAGTGGTTTTCCCTATCCAGATTGACAAGACGGCTCGGCCGGGCAAATACCAGACCTTGGTCTGTCGAGCCGTGGTGCAAGAGAATGGCGAGCCGGTTGTTCAAACACTCGGATCGGGTGAGTTACGGATCGATCGGCCGCTGCCGCCGAAGGCAGCCGCACCGAAACCGGTCGCCCAGCCGGCCAAGAAAAAAGTACCCGCCAAGAAACCAGTGAAGAAACGTCTTAGCCGTTTGGAACAGCTGAGGCTTCAACGACAACAGAAGGCACCGTGATACGTCAGGTATCCCGCGGGGATTTTGGATTCGAGTCATCCGTTGCGATTTGCGCGCACTGCGTGCAAGTATTTGGGAGTGATCAGCGGGCGTGGCCGAGATGCGGCCAGGTTCCCTTTTGAGTGTGGCCCGGCCACGTGACGAGGAGAGGATTGTGAAACAGTTCAGTAGCCGTTTTGTCGGTTTGATAATTGCGAACATGATGTTAGCTGGAGCGGTGACGGCGTCTGGAGCCGCACCAGGGGCTCGTTTGGCCGTCTATCCGCCCGACATTCATCTGGATTCGGCCAAGGATTCGCAGCGTTTCATCGTGGTTGCCACACGGGGCGATGGTGTCACGCAAGATGTCACCAAGTCAGCGACTGTTGCGTTGGGAGACGAGAAACTGATACGGTGCGACGATAACGTGCTGCGTCCGATCGCCGATGGCAAGACGTCATTGATGGTATCGCACGGTGGACTTAGTGCAACGGCTACGGTGGAGATCCGGAATGCGAAGACAGTGCGTCCCATCAGTTTTCAGATGGATGTGATGCCGGTGTTCTTGCGAGCCGGGTGCAACACGGGAAGTTGCCATGGTGCGGCTCGCGGCAAGGAGGGGTTCCGGCTTTCGCTTTTCGGATTTGATGCCAAGAGCGACTATACGCGGATCACTCGCGAAATCGGTTTTCGTCGAATCAACCTTGCGGTGCCGGAGCGAAGCTTATTAGTGGAAAAGGCGATTGGCAAAGTCCCGCATGTGGGTGGGAAGCGGTTTTCCAGTGATAGCGAGTACTGCAGGACATTCTTGCGGTGGTTGGATGCGGGTGCTCCGGCCGATATCAAGGCACTTCCGAAGGTCATCGGACTCGATATTTATCCCCCGGCGGCTGTTGTTGAGGGCAAGGGCGCAACTCAGCAAATCGTGGCTCGCGTTCGCTATGATGATGGGACGGATCGCGATGTTACTCCCTGGGCCGTATTCCGCACGAACAATGACAACTCGGCACCGGTCACCGCCGATGGGCTCGTCACTGCGGCTGCTCGCGGCGAGGCGTTCATTACGGCGCGATTCGACACGGAGACGGAGGGGAGCCAGATAATCGTCTTGCCGAAGGGGCTGCAGTTTACGCCACCGCCAGTGACCGGTAATTACATCGACGCCCTGGTTGCTTCGAAACTGAATCGGTTACGGATCTTGCCGAGCGACCTTTGTACGGACGAGGAGTTTTTGCGGCGACTGACACTCGACATTGTTGGTTTGTTACCAACCGAAGAAGAGTATCATCAATTCATTGCGAACAACGACAAGGCAAAACGGGCCAAAGCGATTGACCGTTTGTTGAAACGCAAGGAGTTTGCGGAAATCTGGGCGATGAAGTGGGCCGAGTTGTTGATGGTCAAGTCGAGCAATCAAGTCAGCTACAAGTCGATGTTTCTTTATAGCAGTTGGCTGACCAACCAGATTGCCAGTGGCGTCCCGCTGGATCAGATGGTGCGCGACTTGCTCAGCGCTTCGGGTGGTACGTTCAAGAAGGCTCAAACCAACTTCTATCAAATCGAGCGGGATACGCTGAAGACTGCCGAGAATGTTGCCCAGGTGTTCATGGGCACGCGCACACAGTGTGCTCAATGCCACAA
>JAJSAJ010000190.1 GCA_024274855.1 Planctomycetota bacterium
GAGCGGACTTGCTCGTGGATTTCCTTTTGCATGAAATGGCGATATTCGCCCTTTTCGGCGGCGACCGGATCCCAAGCGATGGTGCGCGCCTGGACTTCAACCTGTTCGCCGTTTAAGGTCTGGATTTCAGCCCCCGAGGTGGTGATGATCCCCATCTGATGCGATTCGAGAAAGATGACCTCGCGGGTATGCTCCAGAATGGCGGGGATGTCGGAGGCGGCGAACATTTCGCCCTTGCCGAAGCCGATCACGACTCCGCCCGCGTTGCCGATGCGCGCCGTGACGATTTTATCCGGCTCATCGGCGGAGATGAGGACGATGACGTTTGCACCCTTGATTTGCTTAAAAGTGGCACGCGCCGCCTCGACAAGATTCAGTCCGCTGGCGAGATAGTGTTCCACGAGGTGGACGATGGTTTCCGTATCTGTGTCGGATGCAAAATCTACGCCCTCCGCGCTGAGTTCGTCGCGCAGCTCGAGAAAATTCTCGACGATGCCGTTATGGACGACGACGACTCGTCCCGTATGCCCGATGTGGGGATGCGCGTTTTGCTGATTTGGCGCGCCGTGCGTCGCCCAGCGGGTATGCCCGATGCCGATTTGCCCGCTAATCGGTGATCTGCTGACCAATTCCATCAGACGGGAAAGTTTGCCTGCCTCGCGGCGCACTTCGATTTCGCCCTTTTGCAGGACGGCGACACCTGCCGAGTCATAGCCGCGATATTCGAGCTTCTTTAAGCCGCCGAGTATGATCGGGGTCGCGTCGCGGGGGCCGATATAAGCTACGATTCCACACATTTGAGGGTTCCTCCGTGTTTCTGTGTTATGTGTCAAGTTGTGCGTAGACAAGTTGCAAGCGTGCAAGCACAAACTTGCAACTCTATTGACACGCCACGCCGTGCATTTTGTCCGCGGGGTTACCCACGCGGCGTTGTAGCAGGGTTTGTTTTGGAGGGAAAGGTGGTCGGGTGGTGGCACACCCGGAGGGCTTCCGCTGATCTGTCGATTTTCCCCCGACACCTGTCGGGGTAGCCCCAACCCGCGTTGGGGAACCCTCGTCCTCGTCATCCCTTGCCGTGTACGGCTCAGGACCATGCGCTATCTTTCCCGCGTCCGAGTTTCTCGGAGAGCAGGGCGATTATACCCCAAAAAGGCGGTTTGCCTTCTGGTAAAAACAGGAAAGCCCGGCGGCGCAACAATGCGCCGCCGGGCTTTTTGGAGATGCGGTCTGGTCAATTAGCAGTCAAAACAAGCTGTTGCGGTAGGCGTATCGGTTGACTGCACGGGCGTGGTCGTCGGCGTATTGCTTGGCGGCCAGGTGGGCGTCTTGCTCGGCGTGGGCGTCTTGGTCGGCGTGCGCGATGGTGTGGGCGTCTTGGTCGCCGTTGGCGTATTCGAGGGCACTGGCGTATTCTGGCTGATAGTGTCTTGTACTGTGCAAACGCCGCCGTCGAATGAAAGTTGTACGGTAAACGGACCGTATATAGGGGTATCGTAATTGGTGAAGTCTACATCCCATGTGTAGGTGGTCCCTGCGGGGAAGTTGACATTGGAACTTGCTGTGGTGGGGGAGTTGTAGTCGTTTCCACCGTAGTATTGAGTACCGCCAAACTCGAACCAGTTCACGCCGTTGCCGTAGTAGTTGTTCCACACAAAGTTGGTGTAGGTCAGGTGGATAGCTGAGGGGTTATTGTTGCGTACGTCCATTTTTACATCGTCGCCAGAGAGGTAAATGCTCTGAACACTGATCAGGCTGCAATCCGGCGTGGGGGTTGGGGTTGGTGTGCGCGATGGCGTCGGCGTGCGCGATGGGGTCGGTGTGCGCGTGGGAGTTCTGGTGACCGTCGGCGTGGGCGTGCGACTCGGGGTGAGCGTAATCGTCGGCGTGCGCGAGGGGGTTGGCGTATATTGAATAACCGACCCGGATACGGTGCACATGTTGGCGAAAGTAAGGCTCAGGTCATAGGTGCCGTAGATGTTGTTGCCTGCGCCATCAAAGTCCATATCCCAGAGGTAATATGCCCCGCCGGGGAAATCGCAGACGCCGCCGGAACACGATGCATTTGTCGGCGAATCGTAGTCGTTGCCGGAGTAATAAGTACTGCCGTCCCATTTGAACCAGTCCACGTATTGGCTTGAACTTTGCTCGGTCCAGGTCAATGTGGAATCGGTCAGAGGCATGTTCATGGAGTTGTTGTTGCGGACTCTGACGCGGACGTTGTCTCCTGATACGTACACGTTGTCCATGACGATCAGGTTGCAGTCTGGCGTCGGCGTCGGCGTCGGCGTCGACGGGGAGAGCGTCGTTTCGACGGAGCAAAAACCTCCTCCAAAGGTTAAACCGACGGTATAGCTTCCGACAAGCGGCGGGTGGGCATTGTTGAAGTCCACTCGCCAGACCCTGCTGGCGCTGGACGGGAATGCGCATTTGCTCCCTGAACAAGAGGCGCTGGACGGGGAGTCGTAGTCATTCCCGGTGTAATATGTTCTCCAGTTCCATTGGAAGAAATTCACATATTCGTTGGAGTAATTCTTGGGCCAGGTGAGCTGCGAATCGGTCAGGGGCATGTCAATTGGGGTGTCGTTGCGCACCTCGACGCGGAAGTCGTCGCCATCGAACCAGGCTTGCTGCACGGCGATCTGGCTGCAGTCGGGCGTCGGGCTTGGCGTCGGCGTTGCCGCGGAGAGCGTCGCCTGGATGTCGCAGATGCCGCCAAAGGTCAAGTTGACGGCGTAATCTCCGCCAAGCGGGGGGTTGGCGTTGTTGAAATCGACCCGCCAGACCCTTGTTTTGTTTGAGGGGAAAGAACAATAGCTTCCGCTGCAGGAAGCGCTGGACGGAGAATCGTAATCGTTTCCGGGGTAATACGTGTTCCAGTTCCATTGGAAGAAATTCACGAATTCGTTGGAGTAAAACTTGGGCCAGGTAAGTTCTGAATTCGTCAGGGGAATGTCAATCGGATTGTCGTTGCGCACCTTGACGCGGAAGTCGTCACCGTTAAACCAGGTTTTTTTCACTGAAATCAGGCTGCAGTCGGGCGTAGGTGTAGCCGTAGGCGTGTTTGTTGGATACGGTGTGGAACTGGCAGTGGCCGTGTTGGTTGGGAGCGGCGTGTTGGTTGGAACCGTGGGGACAACGATGGTGGGCGGGATGTTAACCACGCGCGAAACACGGAATTGTTCGACGATGCCTTCCCGATAGGATGCGAGGTGGAAGTAGGACTGGGCGTCTTTGAAAAAAGGAACCACAAACGGGAAGTTGTAGTCTACCGAGACGATCACGCGTTCGCCCGGGCTGCTGGGGTCCTCCGCCGGGGAACATTGACTGTATACGGGCGCACCCATTTTGGGCGGCGTGAAGACGACCCCCGTCTCACCGGAGCAGACTGTGACCTTGAAGTAACCCGGCTGGGAATCTGTAGCCGAGGGGACAATCGGATTCCCGAAGAGAATCAGGCTGGCTTCGTCCCGGATCGAGGGGATGCGCGCCGCATCGATTTCGTCGTCCTTGCCGTCTCCGGCGCAGGCAACTGAACCAGTGTCACTGCCGTCGACACAGTAAGAGCTGTCGTACTCTCCGGTGGTGGCATAACGTACGCCGGTGCGGGCCGCATTTTCGATCGTGATCCAGGCGTAGAAGAGACGTCCATACTCAAGTATCCCGAACAGGAGCAGCAACAGGATTGGCAGTACCAAGGCGAACTCTACCATGCTTTGTGCGTTCCCTCGCCGGGGAGTTTTCTTTTGTAGGGTGTCCTGTGGTTCATTCATAAGACATTTCTTTCTGTGTAAGAGCTAGTGGGTCAGGCGGGTGGCGATGTTCTCTGCAATATTTCTGAAGATTTCGCGCAATTGCGCTGCGGAAGGAGCAAAGTAGTAAATGCCGTGATTGGCGAGGGCGCCTCCGGCTTGTTCGGCGGCATAGGTCAGCAGTTGTTCGCCTGCGTCTGGGTCGCCGTCAGGGGCGTTTCGGATCAGGTTGCCCAGACC
>JAJSAJ010000191.1 GCA_024274855.1 Planctomycetota bacterium
AGCGTCACATGAGCTATCGCCGTCAGCATTCTCGTCACGGAAGACGGCCGCGTCTCCAGCACCTGCCAATCGCTATTGTAGAACGTGTGCACCTAGGTGTCGTTTCCGTTGGGACTTGCCAGAAGGATTGCTCGATGGTTGCCAAGATTGCCTGAATCGCATGGTGCCTGATCATCACCTCCGTTTTCTGCCCGCATTTGCATTCCATTTCCGGGCAAGGTACGTTGGGCTCCAGTTCCCACACGCAGGACGGCAGGGTCGCCAACCAACTTCGAGCTACCACTTGGTCCCAAATAGCCCGTTCCCGTTGGTCGCTCAGCTTTGTTAAAGGCCGACGAATCAATTATTGTCGTGTTTACTGGGGGGCGTTCGGGCGGCGATCCTCCTTAGCTGCGAGACTGATTCACCCATGGGGCAAGCCCATGGGGGTCTGTACGCGGAAGAGTGCGACAGTCATTAGCGGCGAGACTGATTCACCCATGGGGCGAGCCCATGGGGGTCTGTACGCGGAAGAGTGCGACAGTGATTGATTGGCGAATCTTAAGAACTTAACGATGTTTGATGTTGTTATGCAGTTGACTATCTGTAAGCAGGAGGATTGGCAAGTGCGACTCATTTCATTAGCCGTTCTAGGAAGTCTGTTTCTGGTGAACGCTACGGCTACGGTGCTGGCATTTCCAGCACGATCAGCAGACGCTCAAGAGCGAGGGAGGTCGGCGGAATCAACACGTCGCCCCAATATCGTCCTGATCCTCGTTGACGATCTGGGATGGGCCGATCTTGCTTGTTACGGCAGCGATCTGCACCAGACGCCGAACGTCGATGCACTGGCCAATCGAGGCATGCGTTTCACTGATGCGTACGCGTCGGCACCGGTATGCTCGCCGACGCGCGCCGCACTGCTCAGCGGCAAACACCCGGCCAGGATGCACATGACGATTTGGCGTGAAGCCGCCAAGACACCGCCGCTGAAGCGAAAGGTGATTCCACCAATAACAGTCGCCGATCTGCCGTTGTCGATTGTCACCATCGCCGAACGACTCAAAGATGCCGGCTACCTCACCGCGCACATTGGGAAGTGGCATCTCGGCGACGCGGCACACTATCCAGAGACACAAGGATTCGATTTTGAGGTGGGTGGAACGCATTGGGGTTGCCCGTCAACGTTCTTCCATCCGTACCGCGGAATGAGCCACGGTGAACTACGTTACGTGCCCGGCCTCGGGCTCGGTAAGCAGGACGACTATCTAACGGATCGCTTGACCGATCAGGCTCTCGGTTTCATTGACGCAGCCAAAGACCGTCCTTTCTTCCTTTACATGGCCTACTACACGGTCCACACGCCAATCGAGGGTAAACCGAATCTGGTCAAACGATTCCAGAAGAAGCTGCGACCCGCGATGCGGCATGCCAATCCGGCCTATGCAGCCATGGTCTACAGTATGGACGAAAACGTTGGACGAATCCTTGACCATATCAAGAAAAGTCATTTGGACGATCGCACGCTGGTGATCCTAACTTCCGACAATGGCGGCTTTATCAACCGCTGGGGGCCATTTCCCGCTGTTACCAACAATGCACCTCTACGCAGCGGGAAAGGCTCGCTCTATGAAGGCGGAATACGAGTCCCGCTGATTGTCCGATGGCCCGGCGTGACGCGAGCAGCGGCAACCTGCAGCGAGCCGGTTGTCCTGACGGACGTCTATCCGACGATTCTGGAGGCTGTTGATTTGAAGAAAGACACCTCGGAATCGTTCGATGGATTCAGTTGGGTCCCGTTACTGAGAGACGCGGCGTCCGAATTGCCGCGCAATTCACTCTTCTGGCACTACCCTCACTACTATCCGACGACAACCCCAGTCAGTGCCATGCGATCGGGAAACTGGAAGCTGCTGGAGTACCTCGAGGATTATCGACTCGAACTTTACGATCTCAGTGTCGATCCAGGCGAACGAAAGAATCTGGCAACAACGAATCGAGCCAAGGCCGACCAGATGCGAGATCGGCTCCACGCATGGCGCAAAGAAGTGGGTGCCCAGATGCCCACAACGTGCCATGCCAAGGGCGCCCCGAAAGCCAACTCGGATTAGGCTTTGTCTCAAAACCCAGAGAAGCAGCGTTTCCGGGAGGGCGAAGCTCCTGCTGAGCCTCTTGTTTTGTTGGCCAAAACGGCTCGGCCGGAGCCTCGCCCTCCCGTTTTGAGACAAAGCCTAGCCCGGATACTTCACGAGCGATCTGCTCTGGAGCTGTAAGTCGGACAATCGCCCGATACGCTTCTTTATTGTCTTCGCGAGATGCCGTTTCCTGTTCGAGTCATCTCGAAAGCCAGCCACGCGCCCGTTGTTTGAAAAACAACCGCAACGCAACAGAGAAGAGCTTTCTGTTATGCCTCTGCGAACGCTCAGTCTTCGCAACTATCGCGAACCGCATCGAACAGGGCGATCAGGTTTTACGTCGGCGTATTCCCCTTGATATTGTGGATCGAATTGAACACGAATCCGCCTTCTTGGTTGAAGACCGCAATTCGGTCACGCACTTCACGATAGACTTCATCCGGCGTTCCAAACGCAATCGTCTTCTGCGTATCGACACCTCCACCCCAAAACACGATGTCCCTGCCATACGTCTTCTTCAATTCCAACGGGTCCATCTGAGCGGCGGAGCACTGAACCGGGTTCAAGATATCGAACCCAGACTCGATAAAGTCCGGTATCAACGTGAAGACGGATCCACATGAATGCATGAACGTCTTCCAGTTCGTCTTTGCATGAATCAGACCGTTAATTCGCTTGTGGAACGGTTGATAGAGTTCGCGGTAAGCCACGTTGGATATGAATGGACCTCGCTGGGTCCCGAAATCGGTTCCCGTGATGAACGCCACATCGATCCGATCGCTGAAAAAGTCGATCAGTGTTTGAATGTTCTGTTCGGCGATCTTACATTGTTGCTCGAAGACTTTCAGGACATAGTCCTTACGAGTGACTGTCGAAATATACCATTCTTCGATGTCACGAATACCGCGAGGATTCTTCAGAAAGGGCGCCGGTACTAATGCGATGTCCCCAAACCCGGTACCTGGAATGATCAGCACGGCACCACATTCGCTCCGCGCATCCAGCCAGTCTCGCATGTGCGCGTAATAGGCCATGTCCGCGTCGGTCAGCAGCCCAAACTCTTCCAAGTTATCTTCCGGGTCAAGTCGCTCTTCTTCGATCGGCGGTTGGCGGACAATCGTGTCAAAGAAGTATCCGGTCTTGGGCATCCTTCCACTTGCCGGCACCGACATATCACCTTCGGGAAAGACGTAGGTATCGCCTTGCTCGTCCACCTTGAAATTGAACTGTCCCGGCACAAGCATTTCCGTCCCATCATTACCGGTAAACGGCTTCCAATCTCCCAGCTCGAACCCGAACATCGTCGCTCGGGGAGGTACCCCAACAACATCAATGCCGAGCAGTGTTCGCAGCTGATCATCCACCTCTCCAAGCATCTGATATGGCTCGATTACTTTGACTCGATAGTCCGTATCCCCAATCACCGCGGCTCGGAGCTTTGAAATGGCGGACACATGAATACCGGTCACGAATGTCGAGCCAAAGTCGACGCAGACCCGGTCTGGCTGCCGGTGCGTCAGCGCCGCTTGAAGACGCTGGCGGCTGGTCATCCCATGATTGGTTGAAGAATCGCTCATTGTTGTGACTCCTGGACGTTTTGGCGAACACCAAATGACTTCGTGCATCGATCGATGCAAAAAAGAACAAGTCATGCCTGATCGGTACCCCACGGCCACATTCGGCGGCCACATTCGGCGGCCACATCCGAGCTCCCGATCCCGAATAAGATATAGGGTCCATTGTCGAGCCAAACGGGAAATAAAGCAACCGGTAACCGACCATTCACACGTTGATCATGGCCGAGCCATGTCCGGACTCCCGTCCCAGAGCGTCAGGGCCGCCGGCCAACTTCGAGCTGTCGTTCGGACCCCTTCAGCCCACACTTCTTGGTCGCCTCGATTCGTCCACAACCCAAGAATCCTTGGAGTTCGAGTGTATCCTGAAATTGAGGGCGTGTCCTGAAATTGGCACGAAAGTGAGAAATCCTCGGAACGTACCGGCTCAGCAGGAGCTTCGCCCTCCCACATCAACAACCGCCAGCCAACCAGGACACGCTCTTAGTAATGGAGTGTTGGAGGTCATCCCGTGTGTCGGACCGGGCGGGAATGGTGGCGGAACGTGCTGACGAGTCCTATACTATGGCCTGCACGCAGTACGGGCGGCGTTTACTCCAAACAGGGAGCAATCCGAGCAGGAATCACACTTCCAAAGAAAACTCCCGAACAGACCGTTCACAACTGGGGTTGTGACAATTGCTGTTCACTTTCAGATGAGGTCATTACTCGTGGCACAACAACGAATCACTCGACGACGCGTTCTGACAATCGGCGCGTCTACGGTCCTTGCCTGTTCACCGGCCATTCGCCTCCTGGCTGGTGACAAACAGCGAAAGTTCAAGATCGGCGCTTGCGACTGGTCTCTGGGACATCGCCAACAGCTTTCCGCATTACGCGTGGCCAAGGAGATCGGTCTGGACGGAGTGCAGGTCAGTTTTGGCAAGGTCGGTGCTCGCTATGATCTACGAAAACCGGAAGTACGCCGCGAGTATCTCGAAACATGCAAGACCCTCGACATCGAGATCGCATCGCTGGCAATGGGCATCCTGAACCAGCGACCCTATGCATCCGATCCTGAATCCGAGACGTGGGTACGCGACTGCGTTGAAGTGATGCCCAAGGTGAACCAGCACATTGTCTTGCTGGCATTCTTTTCCAAGGGCGACATCAAAGGCAAACCAGACGCTCAAGATGCCGTGATTCAACGTTTGAAGAAAGTCGCGCCGCTCGCGGAAAAAGCCGGAGTCGTCCTCGGCATCGAGTCGACGCTCAACGCCGACGAGCACATCCGAATTCTCGACGCAGTCGGCTCGCCCGCCGTGAAAGTCTACTATGATGTTGCCAACATGACGCGAGCGGGTTACGACATCTATAAGGAGCTACGTCAACCTGGTCGCGATCGCATTTGCCAGATCCATGCCAAGGAAATCGGGTATTTACTCGGGCACGGCAAAGTAGATTTCCCACGAGTCAAAGAGGCACTCGACGAAATAGGCTGGTGCGACTGGCTGATAATCGAGGGGGCAACGGTGCGAGGTAAGCCCCTGGAACAGTGTTACAAGCTGAATCAGAAGTACTTGCGATCCGTTTTCCCAACCAATGAATCCTAACACGGACTCGCCCCGCTCACGCCAACGACCTGCCACGCCTTACAAGGAAACGGAAAAATGTCGATCCGATCGTTAAGTATCCATCAATGGCTCGCCTTGCTGGTCCTTATCGCTGTCTGTTGCGGCAGTCAGCACGTGGCCGCGAACGACTCGGCGGACCAATTCGGGCCGGTCGAACTGATCCGGGACCAATGGGGAACACCGCACGTTTTTGCTGAAACCGATGCGGGAGCCATGTACGGACTCGGCTATGCCACCGCTGAAGATCGCGCGTTTCAAATGCACTATACGCTCCGGATCATTCAAGGCCGGCTTGCGGAAGTGATCGGTGATGTCAAGAAAACGCGGCGGCGCGAGACGGCCGTGCAGAACGACCGAAAAATGCGGACGTTTGGTTTTGCGGCAGCAGCCAGAAAACGTGTTGGCGAACTCGATACCGAAACCGTCGAATTGCTGGAAGCCTACGCGGCCGGCGTGAACGACTATTTCAAGCAAAACAGGGATCACCTACCCGAGATATTCGAAACAACCGGGCTTCGACCCGAACCCTGGACGGCGGCCGACTGCTTACTGGCATGGTGGCACCTGGCTCAGTTCTTTGCGACCGACGGCACGCGAGATCTGCTCCACTACCGGAACATGGGACAGGGCCCGCGGACCGCGGGCCGAGCTGCCAGCGGCCGAGCTGCCAGCGGCCGAGCTGCCGGACGACGAGGTGCCGGACGCGGACGCCGCGGCCTGACACCGCCAGCTAATCTCAAACAGGTACCCCGGGGTGATTCGGCCGCCGTCGTTGGCCGTCAGGACGTTACCGATCAGTGGCTGGAACAGACCCACCGATTCCTGAAAGATCACGGATACGGCCCGACCGGTAAGCGTGATCCTCAAGCAGGCCCGGATGGCCCCAAGTTCAGTCACGCCTGGGTCGCTGACGGCCGGTTTTCCGGCACGGGTTCGGCGGTTCTGGTCAGCATGCCCCAAACCAATGTGGCGAATCCGTCACTGTTTTACGAGTTCCATATTCGCGGCAAGACAATCGACGCCCGTGGAATCGGCGTCGCCGGTTCACCACTGATCCTGATCGGTTGGAACCGCGACGTCGCATGGGGCTTGACCGCGTTGGGAGCCGATCAGGCCGATCTATTCCGCTTGAAAACAGACGACAAGCACCCGGATCAGTATCAATTCGATGGCCAATGGAGGCCGATCACGTCACGACGCGAAGAGATTCGAGTCAAGGGTGGACGCACACAGACACTCATTGTTCGGATGACACATTTCGGCCCGATCGTAAACGAATTCGCATTCGCCAAACCGAGTGATCCACTGGTTGCGCTCAAACGCAACCCGATGTGTGACACCGGACATGACACGGCCACCGGTGCGATCGCCATGATGCGTTCAAGGAATGTCAATCAGTTCATGTCAGCGCTAGGCGAATGGCGATTTCCAACAGCCAATGTCCTGGTCGGTGATCGAGCCGGCGTGATCGGTTATTCCACAATCGGCGCGCTGCCACTTCGCTCGCCGCTGGCTCTCGACGGAGGTGGCGCCGCCCATGATGGATCCGACTCGAAATACGACTGGCAGGCAATTATTCCCCAAAACCTACTGCCCCATGTCATCAATCCGAAACAAGGATACTTATTCAGCGGGAACCATCGCCCAGTCGGTTCGTTCTATCCAATCCCCATTGGAATAAGCACCGGCTCGATGGGAGACAGCCTGCGTTCATGGCGGATTCGCCAGTTGTTTGAAGGCAAATCGTCGTTATCCGAACAAGAGTTGCTGGCGATGTTTCGGGACAGCACCAACCCAGCCCGCCAGGCAATTGTTCGCATCGGTTTTCACTTGCGGGACGCGTTGCAACGCAAGCTGTCCGAAAACACACAACGGGCATTGCGCCATCTCGAAGCATGGTACGCCGATGGAGCTCCCTCGCGGCTAGACTGTCCGGGCGCGGAACTGGCCACACTGATGAATCTCCAGTTCCGATTCATCAACACCGATCTGGCGTTCGTCTACGGAGGCGGTGAATCGGGAATGGCCCATTTCTTGAAAACGGCAACGCGTCGCTTGAATGCTGACCCCAAAGCGGCTGTTTCTGAACTCGAACAGGAATACATCGAACAATTACTGACCAGTGCGTGGCTCAACGCGGAACGAAAATGGGGC
>JAJSAJ010000192.1 GCA_024274855.1 Planctomycetota bacterium
GTCGGTGGTCAGTCGGGTGACAAGAGTGACAGCATTGGCGTTGATCGTTTGTTTGTCGCAGTGAGCCCGGACTTGGCGGGTTACGCCGGTCGGTTGGGGGACGAGGCGGATAAGCTTGCCGATGAAGATCCACTGGTTCCACCGGTACGTGTGATTCAACGTCTGCGGGAGGTACTCGTTCCGGTAGACGCGTCGGTCCTATCAGACCGGCGCATTATTCGGCTTGCCGCGGCGGCATCCGAACATGCCGCCGTTTCGAGCCGGCAGGAACTGTACTCGCGCGGCATGGATGCGGCTCGTGCCCTCAAGCTGTCTCAAGGCGCACTTTACGGTGTTGCGTTGCTGACCGTCGACCAGATTCGCACGCGTGTCAGCGGGCGTTATCCCGAAGCCGCGTCATTGCCTGATCGGCCTGCCCTGGACGATTTGCTTAGGGGTGCCGGTTTTGATTTCGAGTGGGATCCAACCGGTAAGGGTGTTGGCTGTTATGCCAGTCGTCTGCGCGAGACGCTTTCGATCACTAGTGGCAGTGAATCCATTTCGCGACTCGCAACTGCGGCGGGACCGCGGGAAGTTGGCCAGGTCACGCCCGAAATCGCCGCCGCTCGCCAGTTCGAAGAGCGACTTGATCGAGCTATCAAGGAAGGCTCGTTCCTGACGCTGATGGTCAATCCCAAGTATTACCAACGTGCGGCCAGGGAACTGTGTGATCGTTATCCGTTACAAATTGTCGACTTCGAGGGCCTGTTCATCGATGCGCTACGAGGTGTCTCGCAGAAAGCCAATGTGCAGTGGGATCTGGTGGTCAAGACAGACGCCAAACCTGGCGACGGGGATTGGGACAAGCTGATGCTGCTGGTCGGCCGAGCGATGCCCGACGTGGAGGCTGCGGTGGTCAGTGGGCCGTCGGAAGTGGGCAGTGATCAGTCGCCAGCTGGTTCTGGGCGTTCGATTCTAGTTACTTATGCAGGCTTATTGGCTCGATATGACCAAATGGGTTTCTTGGAAACACTGCGGGACGAAGTAACCCGCGGGAAAAACTTGAAATCGTGCTGGTTGCTCATTCCCGGCGATCAGCAGGCGATGATGGATGGTAAATCCGTGCCACTTATCGGCCCGGGTCAGCGGTCAAGGATACCAGAGAGCTGGCTCCGCAACGAGCATCGAGGAAACAGAAACGACGGAGATAATTGAAGATATTCCCAGAACAGCTAGTTCCACTAAGCCTTACCGCAATGACGTTGCGCGGCGTGGGACCGTACTTCTACGGTTCGCGGTTGGATATAAAACCTCTTACGATTCTGTGTGGGGCTAACGGATCAGGGAAATCTACTTGGCTTAATATCCTGCATCGAATGCGGACATCCCTAGACGATGACAGATTCCCTTATTATTTCTGTAATAAGGATGGAGATTGGTATGAGTATCTGGAAAAAACGAACGCATGCTACTATTGCGCACAGCCTGAACACTATCAGGTATTGTCAGATCAAAGCGACGGTGAGTTTGGTCCTCCTGGGACCATTGGTGTCGAGATCATTGCAAACCGCGATTTTCAATTGGGAGATAGGAGTGACAACGCGAAGCAAGGTGCAACACCCGAGCAGGCGTTTCTCTGGCATGGAATTGTGAAAGCTGGAGCACGTTTCACGATTAGCATCGCGCATCCAGCTAGCGGCCCTGAGCAGTGCGGTGACCCAATGCCGGAGCGAATTGCTCTAACTGAATTGCGATTCAATGACTCGAGCATTATCCGAAACAAAACGGTTTCGGATGACATGGTTTCGGATGACACACCGAGCTGGAATGCCCACTTGAGTTGTTCTTCAGATTTTATCGCGGGGGTCACGTGGGCAACGGACGCCCCTGTGGAGATTGTTGAGTTTACAATCTCTCCTAATCGAGGCTGGTCGTCGCCCCATCCTGATGTAAACGACCGAGAAGCTGAAACCCTCGAAAAACACTTATTGGAGCGAATTCGGCAATTGTTGCGAGTGGCACTTGATGGCTGTTTTCACGTTGGCGCGATACGTCGTATTGATTATTCAAAGCTAGACGATAGGGATCCCACTACAGAAGCAGACCACGATGGCACGCGTTACGTCGGCTTTGAGGGGGAACTTGCCTGGCTGGTCGAAAGAGAGTTCGCAGCACAAAAGATGTGTGGTCCTGCATTGGTGCAAACGTCCAGCGACCCGGCCAGTAAACAGCAATACAAACTACAGAATTACGTGTCGACTTGGATGAACTATCTGACTGGCACGGAGATTGTCTTGGGCGGTTACTCAGAAGTAAGGTGTCCCGAGGAGCACGTGAGCGAGTCACTCGACTTGGATGATGACCAGTTGCATAACCTCACTGGATTACTTGAGCATCCCGTAGATCCTCAAGCCGGTGACATCTACGACTCCGGCAACGTGCCTTCTCCGAACGTGTGTTTAAGCCACCCTTGTTTCGGGAAAGGACTACTAGGTCAAGTACAGCCTCCAAGCCGATTCAGTGCAGGCTTTCACCAGTTGTTTCCAATCATTGTGCAGCTTGGGGTCATGCGGTCGGGCGAGCTCTTCTGTCTCGAAAATCCGGAAGCCCATCTACATCCCTCATTGCAGATTCAACTCACGGAGTGCTTGATCGCACATCTGGCTTCCGGACGCCGAATGATTATTGAGACGCATAGTGATTTAGTCGTACGTCGTATCCTCCGTGCAGTTCTTTCCGAGGAAGTGGCCCAAAGCGACGTGCAGATTTATTTCACACAAATTGAACCGTTGGGTGAATCGCTTGGTAAAGTGTTAAAGACTGACTACCACAGTTCAGTCTTGCGTACCATAAGAATTGATGACCAGGGAAGAGTGGAGAACTGGCCTAAGGGGTTCATGGACGACGATCTGCGTGAATCGCAACGGCTGCTCGACATCATGTACGGACGGCCTAGCTCGGAAGACGAAAATGAGTGATTCCTCAAACGATACAAAACCCCCAGATACATCGACTAATGATGAACTTCGCGCAGGACAAGTTGTCGAGTTCGTGAAGTTGCACCTGGATACAGCCACGTGCCATAATCGTTTTCAAGAACCACTTGTGTTCAACGTGAACGGTAAGCAAAGACCGATGCTCGTACTGAGACGCTGTTCTGAGATGGAACGAGGCAAGAAGCTGTACCTTGTGCTGCCAATAACGTCAAAAGGCGTCGATAAGCGAGGGAAAGTGCGGCCCGGACACGTCCGTCTAGGCAACGTTATCGACAAGAACAAGCCGTCGTTCGTTGATTGCTTTGTCCGCAGGATACCGGATAACCTGGTTTGGCGACGGAGGGGGAAACCAGTAGTTCGAGATGTCTGTGATAGGATGGTTTTTGGATACATAATCAAGTGTCTCACGCAGGACGGCCTGGGGCAGCCAACTGAACGAATCCGCGACTCAATAAAGAAGGCAATTTGCGGATGCTAAACCGAGCTGATTTACTAAGTGACCTTCAAGCCTTACTTCGCACAATCGAAGCGGACTTGCTCGAACGTAGTACTTCGAATGAGGTGCCGGAGGTGGGCCAATGGCTGCGCGCTGAGTATAAGCGGGCGAAGGATGCTGAACGGACCGCACAGACGCGGACGCAGTGGATTGACGATTTCATTACTCAGGTTGCCGCGGCCTGGGTCTTGAGCTGTGTTTTCGTGCGATTTCTGGAGGACAA
>JAJSAJ010000014.1 GCA_024274855.1 Planctomycetota bacterium
AAAACGATCGGGGCCGTCTCGAATACTGCGCTGATATCAACGGCCAGCAGAGCGGCGCCGTCGACGCCGACTGCTCCAAAATTCTCAGCAATTCGGTACACCCGCGTTTTTACCCCCCAAGTCCATACCGTCATAATTCGGTCGAAAGTACGACCGCAATTCAGCCCGGCACAGTTGGTGCCGGACAAAAGGCCGGTCGGTTTGCCGCCGCTTTGGGCGGTGCGGGCCGGATCGACGGTGTACTGTTGGTTGACCGTCCCGCTATACCAAAGAGCACCAAAGAGCACCAAAGAGCAGACACCCTGATTTCGCGCTGATTTCGCTGCCGACCCGCGGCGGTCGAAAGTTCTCGTCTGGCGGTTTGCAGTTTGCCGGTCCCTCTTCTACTTTCCACGTAAAATGTACCTGCCCCCATTTCCTTCGCCGCGCAGGGTGGTGCAACTGCCGGTGCAGAAGTGGTGCAAAAGCCGGTGCCGCAGGCGGCGGCACGGAATCGCACTGCACCGCATGCTGCACCCCAAGTCGAGAAACGACAAAGGCTTGCCAGTGCAAGCCCTGTGATAGCAACGGTTTGTGAAAGTGGTCCAGTGCCCCCTAAAGGCCTTAAGCCCCCCGGTCAGCGGCCACACGAACCATAATCAGCGACCGTTTGCCTGTTTTGATCCGAGACTCTAGAATCATCAGCTGACATGGCCCATCGCCACCACAAAGGGCACGTTCACAGCCAGAGCGGACATTCATTTGGCCCTGTTCTTTGCATAGCGGTGCGATGCCCGGCACGGAGACACACCGATGGATCTGTACACGACAATCGACGGTCCGCCGAGAAAAGGAAACGGTAATTATGACGACAGGCTCGCTTGGTTCCATGGATAAAGTCCCCGTCCTGCCCGCGCTTCCCGGCGACGCAATTCGGCAGATCATGTGGCGATTCTCCGACCAAGCCGATCTAAAACAGTTAGTTCAGTCGGCTCGCGGGGTCGCGCGGGGCGTGGTTGCCAACCTGGTCGTCAACGGCCAACGAAACACGTACCAGTGGACCCCTGAAAAGCAAGGGCTGCTCGACGCATTAGATCGGGCGGGCGTCACCAACATTTTCTCGGATTCCGCGGATGGTGGTTCGAGTGATGGGGCAAAGAATCTGGCAACGGCTCTGGCGACATTCGAGTTGGCTTGGGTCGATGGGGGCGCGGCCAGCTGCCTGGTCGCTCTCGGCTTGGCACGGCAACCGATCCGCGAGGTTGGGACGGACGAGCAACGCACAAGATATCTGGTGGGCAGCAACTCGGATCAGCAGGCAGCCGGATCGCCGACGCGCGGCGCCTTCTGTCTAACCGAACCGGTCCCTTACGTCGGTGTCGATACGGGCATCCTGTCGGGCAAGGTCAGCATCGACCACTGGGAAGACGGCCAACAACCGGTCCTTCACGTGCGCAAACGTGGCCGTTTCACCAACAACATGGATTTTGCCGATTTCGTCGTGGTCGCTGTCGCGTCTGATGACCCACGGATCGAAGGAACCTGCATGGTGATCTTGGAAGCAGGGGATCCGGGTCAATTCGATCGCGGCACGGTTACGCCAAAGCTAGTCCATCAGTTGACGTCGACACGGGATCCGAGCTTTGACATGCGAGTCCCCGCCTCCCGCATTGTCGGAGGCTACGAGGTCTGCAACGGAACGATCGTGCCTTGTTGGAATCACGCCAAGATCCTTGAACAAGTGTTTTCGCGGACCCGCGTTCCAGCGGGCGTTATGACCGGCGCCAAACTGCTGTCCTCAATCGAACCGATCATCCGATACCAGCGCGAGCGATTCCGAGGTGCGGGCAGCGAACCGGGAATGCCCCGGCACGATCTCGGACTGCAGACCAAGCAGGACGCGTTGCACCGACTGGTTGAGATCTGGGCGGCCGGTGAAGCTGCCTGTTCGCTCGGCTTTGCCGCCGCACGGCACTTTGACTCGTACGCCGAACTGCAGAAAAGGAAGACACAGGTTTTTGCCCAGCAGGGGATCGAGTTGTCGAAGTCGGTCCATCGACTTCCGAAACAGGCTGAACAACTGGCTTTGGAGTACCTCGACCTGGCCGTCACTCCTCAAGACGAGCGGGATGGCGCAAGGCTGACCCAGCTCGAACAAAACCCGGTCGTCGACTACGTCGTCAAACAAGCAGTCTCGCAGGTCCTCTCCGCAGCGACCAAATTATGGAATACGGGCCAGGGTGCCACGCTGCTCCGGCAGGCCGTCAGCCTGATGGGAGGCTATGGCATCACCCAGGATTGTCCAGGCTTTCTACCTCAGAAGTGGATGGATGCCCAGTTGGAAGCGACCTACGAAGGTCCCGAGTCCGTACAGCGACGTCAGCTGATCGTGACAATGACGCGCGAGTTGTTCCTGGCCCAATTCCGAAAGTGGATCGTCGAGCTGGGCGATATTTCCTCGGACCAACCGGGAACCGGCGCGTGCACGCTGGCGGCCGCCATGCGTTTGTGGCTCTGGACACTCGACCACCTGCAACATTCCTCGGATGCCGACGGGAAACCACTCTATCGTGACCAGCGGCAAGGCGCGACGTTCCCCATGGCCGATGCACTCTGCTGGCTGTTGGCATCGTACTTTCAGATTCAGGATGTCCAACACCTGAAGGCCAACGGCGTGAGCGATCCGGAAGTGGCCGATTCGCTGCCAGCCTACGTCACGATGTTGACCGATCTTTGCCACGTTCAAGCTGCTCGCGCCGCAGGCGAAGTGGCTCGAATCTGCTCGGAATTGGTCTTCGGTTATAACCGGCATCCCTCCTGGGATCCGGACTGCGGGCGTTGCACGCAAGCCGACGAACTCGATATTCTGGAGAGCTGGATGCCCGGTATCTCGTCCGGCGTTCGTCTGGCGGGCGATGTGATCGAAACCGATGGCTCACACGCCTCGAAAGCAGGCCCGTGCGTTCGCTTCGATGGTCTTCGTGAATTTACCGAACAACGCAGTAAACTAGACGGATGCCTCACCGGCGCTCGCTTGGCTAAAGACCGCGCCGGCTTGGCACTGACTCGGATCACAATCCCCGACCAGCTTGACTACCCGAGTCCGGCCCCGTCCACACCCGAATAATCGCCCACTCAACAGTAACCACAACGACATGCCAACCCAACGTTACTAGTCAGACTACGGTGAAAAGCTGCAAGTTCCGAGTCGAACGAGAAAGGCAGACTCGCTCAGAATGGTCACTTGAGTCTTCGATCTGGATTCGTAAAGATAAGTGGTGATTAGGCTTTGTCTCAAAACCCGGAGAAGCCGTGTTTCCGGGAGGGCGAAGCTCCTGCTGAGCCTCTTGTTTTGTTGGCCAGAACGGCTCGGCAGGAGCCTCGCCCTCCCCTTTTGAGACAAAGCCTAGTGTTCGACTCGTTACTCCCGTCAAGCCGACAGCGTGAACACTTACCGAACCTCCCCCCAACCAACCATCCTCACCAATAACTTCACTCCTCGGAGAATCGGCGATGAAACAGATCCTGTACCGGACGTCCGTCCTTTTCTTGGTGCTCTGCGCGCGAACGCATGCGGCCGAGTTTTCGAGCCATTTCACCACGACACACGACCGCGTCTGGATTGGCAGCGAGTATTGGGCCAACCCGATGGAAGACTGGCTTGTCCAGGACGGACAGCTCGAATGCACCAGCAACGGGTCAAATCGCAACATTCACGTGCTAACCTACCAGCTCGGTTCTAAAAACGAGCCATTTACGGCCGCCGTGCAGATCAAACTTCTGGACCGGGGCAAGGCGACCGGATCGGCCGGTTTTCGACTCGGTGCAAAAGACGACATCGACGACTATCGCGCGGCAGCCCTGCGTGGACGGGGACTCGATTGCGGTGTGACCAGTGATGGTCAACTCTTCATTCAGCGCCATCGGGCTAAAATTGACCGCCTGCCCGACTCGGCCCAACTGCGGCTAACAGCAACGCCCAGTGACTCGAATACGTACAAGCTCGTGCTTGATCTGCTCAACCTCGAGACGGGCCAGGCAATCGGATCGGTCTCCGTCAGTGATGTCCCGGCCGATCGCCTGGTAGGCAGCGTGGCACTGGTCAATAATCACCCGTCGATTGTGAACCGCAAGAAACGCAATGCCGCACGTTTCGCATTCCAACGATGGACAATCTCAGGCGGAAAGCTCGAGCATCACGCCGAGCGAGCGTTCGGCCCGATCCTGTGGGCCATGCATTCCCTAAGCAACTCGCGCACTGCCGATGGACTGGTAATGAAAATGACGGCCCAAATGCCACCGATGGGAGAACAATACTCGCAGGTCGTCGAGTTGGAAGTCAACCGCAACGGAACCTGGCATAAGATCGGCCGGGCAACAATCGACCCCGACGCACGCACAAGCACGTTTCGTATCCCAAAGTGGAACGCCGATCAAGACGTTGCCTATCGGTTGATTTACAAGACAACGACCAAAGACGGACAGTCTGTACAGCAGACGTACGCAGGGACCGTGCGGCGCAATCCGATCGATCGCACGTTGGTTGTGGGCGCGTTCACCGGCAATCAGGACACCGTTTTTCCAAATCTCGAAATCGCAAAGAACGTCGAGATCCAGAATCCAGACCTTCTGTTTTTCAGCGGTGATCAGATCTACGAAGGCGTTGGCGGTTTCGGCATCATTCGGCAACCTGCCGATCGAGCGATCCTGAACTATCTTCGAAAATGGTATTTGTTTGGATGGGCATTCGGGCCACTGATGCGGGATCGCGTGACGATCTGCCTGCCCGATGACCATGATGTCTATCAGGGCAACCTTTGGGGGGGCGGTGGCCGCAAGATCTCAAAGGAAGAATGGTCAAGTCGACTCAATGGCGCCATGGTTGTTGGTGGCAAAGGGGGTTATGTTCAACCGGCTGAAATGGTCAACGCCGTCCACCGGACCCAGTGCTCGCATCACCCCGACCTCTACGACCCGACGCCCGTCAAGCAAGGCATCACCGTCTACTATGGCGACATGGTCTATGGACGTGTCAGCTTTGCCATCATCGGCGACCGTGAATTCAAATCGGGCCCGGTCCAAGTAGCCACGTGGCGTGGTCGAGCGGACCACATGACCGATCCGAATTACGATGTCAAGAAAATGGATCTGCCCGGCCTGAAATTGCTGGGCGATCGGCAAATCGACTTCCTGCGTCATTGGTCAACCGATTGGCGCGACAGTGATATGAAAGTCGTACTCAGTGAAACCATCTTCTGCAACCTGGCAAACTACCACGGCGGCGCCAGACAGTTCGTCTTGGCCGATCTCGATTCGAATGGGTGGCCCCAATCCGGACGCGATCGGGCGCTCGATGCCATGCGACGTGGCTTCGCATTCCACATCGCCGGCGACCAACACCTGGCCTCGATTACCCAAAACGGTATTGATCAGTTCGGCGACAGTGGCTATGCATTTTGCGTCCCCTCGATCGCCAATGCCTATCCCCGTTCCTGGCTGCCGGACAAAGAAGGTCGTCCGGTCAAGAACCGACCCACCGGCGGGGCCCCGAACACGGGCGAGTACCAAGATGGATTCAAGAATAAGATAACCGTTTTCGCCATCGCCAATCCGGCTGATAAATACCGGCGAGGACGCACGGTTTCGGCACAAGACAAGTCAAGCGGCTATGCAATCGTTCGCCTGGATCAGGTCCAACGAACAATCACGATGGAATGCTATCACTTACTGTCCGACGCGGCAAATCCCAAGAAGTCCGATCAGTTCCCAGGCTGGCCCAAGACGATCCAGATGATGGACAACTATGGTCGGCAAGCAACCGCATGGCTTCCCACGCTGAAAGTGGCCGGCGCATCAAACCCGGTAGTCCAGGTGATTCGAGAAGAGACTGGCGAGATTGTCTACACGGTGCGAATTAAAGGAAAAACCTTCCAACCAAAAGTCTTCGAATCGGGTAGCTACACGGTCCGAGTCGGCCAACCTGAATTGAACCAGTGGAAAACGCTGAAAGGCCTGAAAGGTAACAGTGACAAGAAACGTGCTGGGAGCGTTGACTGCAGTTGACTCAAGGGACCAGCAAGGAACATTTCCTATCAAGCTCGACGTAGCGGCAGACAATC
>JAJSAJ010000015.1 GCA_024274855.1 Planctomycetota bacterium
CGCTGCAACAGTGGCGAAAGGGCCTTGATCGTAACGTGGTCCGGGTAGGTCCCGCTTGCCGAGCGGGACATGGCGTAATCCAGGACGCTACAAGAGGTTTGGAACTGCAGCCGGAACCTGTTTGCCTGCTGCTGGAACGGATTACGATCAAGACCCGTCGAAGACTATGCTCGCTGATACACGGCACGGTGACGGTTGTCATCGTCGGCAAATCGGTGCAGTGGAGCCATCGCTTACCCTTGCTGACGAGTCCATGGGGAATAATTCACACGTCTCTTGGGCCGATCGCCCGACTGGCTGGGGAGTACTCGACGGGACGACATCTCTTACCGCCGTCCCGCAGGTCGGCTGCGACTGGGCAAAGATCACACAAGGCGGAAGGCCCGCAACCAAAACCAAGCTATTGCTCGGGCCCCTGTGGCCCGCTCGCGTTTATCGCTGGAAATCCATAATACTTTAGCCGTCTGCAATAGGATTTGTATCTCACTGCTGTTTTTTCGGTTGATCGACCCCAACGGCCTTGTGCCGTTGGTGAGCGAGTCTATTGAGCTAAGAGCAACGTGTCACTCCAAAGCCCTCGCTCCGTCCCCGCCGCTTTTGGCGGCGGGGACGGAGCGAGGAGGGGACATTTCACCACATCGCGCTAGCTCACGAAACTTATTCACCCATGGGACAAGCCCATGGGGGTCCCTCGCCAACCATTCTCCTCCATTTGGCTAAAGTGTTACGGAAATCCAAACTAAGGTGGGCCCGTTTTGCTTCATAAGCAAGCAAGTAAGGGCTTCACCTGTCAAAGGCCTGCGGCCCAATCAACTTGTACTCGTCTTTCGACCGGTTATGATACGGGTTCGTGACAAGACTCCCAATGATACATCAAGGGCAACCCGATGAATCGCAATTCTCTTCTTTCCTCCGCCGCGTTGATCCTGCTTGTTCTTCCCGTATCTTCGGTGTTGGGCGATGGTTACCGAACAACAATCGGACAGGGTGAAGACAAGATCCCAGTCGTTGTTGTTCGCGGCACACCTTTCGAAATGGGCCGTGTTCAGGGAGTCTTGCTGAAGCAATCGATCAACGCATTGCTGCCAAAGTTGCTGGCCACGTGCCAGCAGGCCGAGCCCAAACGATGCTCGAATGAGAATCTTGACGAGGCATGGAATACCGTGTCGCCTTATACGGATGTTCGCTTCAAAGAGGAACTGCGTGGTCTGTCCGAGGGAAGTGGGATTCCTTTACAACTCCTTAGTCGAGTGCATGCCGTTCCGATTGTTGGCGATTACGCATTTAGCAGCGTCGCCGCATGGGGTAAGGCAACCGCAAATGGCCACCTGTATCAAACACGGAATCTCGATTGGGAAATGGCACTCGAAGTGCAAGATCATCCCTGCATCGTGGTCTATCTACCCAAGTCCGGAATAGCGCACGCCAATATAACGTTCGCCGGATTCATCGGTTGCAACACAGGTATTAACGCCCAGGGGATCACGCTTGCCGAGATGGGAGATTCACCGGGTCGGGATTATCCGTTCAAACTCGACGGTGTCCATTTCACGACGATGTTCCGGAGCCTCCTTTATGATGCCGACAGCCTGGAGCAGGCAATTGATCTAATGAAGCGTGCGCGTCGAATCAAGAAGTACCACTTCGTGGTTGGCGACGGGCAATCCAAGCAAGGTGTCAAGATTCTGGCACATGCTCCTGATCTGGTCGTATGGAAAGATAATGACCCCCAAGACGAACTTGCTCCGCGCGTGCTGAAGAAGATAGTCTATCAGGATGAAGGCCGAGGGGCTTATGAGCCACTGCAGAAGTCTTATGGAAAGATCGATCACAAAAGCATGATCGAAATGTGCCGTTTGCTGCCGATCAAGGGCGGCAACCTCCTGGATGTCGTCTACGACGCGACGTCACTCGATGTCTGGGTTGCCTATGCCGAAAAGCTTGACGAAGCCTACAAACGGCCGTTTGTTCACTTTCCGTTAAAGGACTATCTCGACTACGAAGCCGGAGTCGGGCGAGCGGAAGCTCGGTGCGCGGTGGGCCAGTAGCCGATCAAGACTCGAAACGACTCACCGCCGTCTTTTGGTTACTCACTGCCTGTGCGATCAGATAGCTGCGGCACCGTCGCGGGTATTGATGCAGCATTTTGCAGCGTCAGCCACCGCTCGCGCTAAGGTGTATGCTTGACGAGTGATACTCGCCCGCGAGTGACGGCATACCAACTGGCGGGGCGTAGGTGGTTTGCGGGACTGCTCCGCCAGCTAAAGCAAGCGACTTCTGAGTGCCGCCACGGGCAAAACAGGCGGGGGCTGGGCATTGATGCCGTATCGTGTGAGTCTGATTTTCTTTGTCCCATCAACAACGTTTCATTCATGCCTTGGATACAAAAAACAGTTCGACTCGAACGGCGTTCTCGTGGGTTCCATCTTGTGACTCGCGAGATCGTCGCCCATCTTCCGGAACTCGCCGACGTCAGCGTCGGGATCCTGCACATTTTCATCCAGCATACGTCGGCGTCTCTCTCAATAAACGAAAACGCCGATACCGACGTGCCACTGGACCTCGATA
>JAJSAJ010000193.1 GCA_024274855.1 Planctomycetota bacterium
ACACCTTAGCTGCGAGACTGATTCACCCATGGGGGTCTGTACACGAAAAAGTGCGACAGTTATTGATTGGCGAATCCTTAACGATCTTTGAAGTTATAGTAAAAGTTATAGTAATACGGATCACAATCCACGATTATCAACGCCCCAAGGAACTCACGTGAGGACGCGAAATCCAAGAGAGTTGCCCCAAGATAATCAGGTTTTCGCCCACAAACAAGTTAGCGCTTCTCCACCCACACGTCTGCCGATTGTCGAGAAAGCTCCCGCAGATCATCCTCGGGGGGCTTCCCTTGAACTCGGCAATAGCGATATTGGGGGGATAAGAGGCGATGCGGAAGGTGATTGTGGCCCGAAACGATCGACATGCCTGACTGCGGTTGGGACGGTCTGACTGCCTGGGAATCGGGCTAAGCATCGGATCAACAGATCCGTGGTTTCGCCGAGGGCCACCCCGGTTAACTATGCGGTCACCCTGCGACCAGTAACAAGTAGACTGCCCCGGTTGCGCGAGTTGAAAAGGAGTTTCTGTCGATGAGTGCCACGACACGCTTGGCCCGACAGCGGTTAATTGAGCAGGTTATCAACACGGCTCGCAAGACTCAGGAGGGACGGCTGACGAAGGCGACCGAGGAGTTTATCGAAGGATTTTTCCAGCGGGTCCCGCTCGACGATGTCGGCGCATCCGACCCGCGAGATCTGGCCGGCGCGGCATTGAGCATTCGGCAATTCGGATGCGTGCGTCAAACCGGCCAGGTGAACCTCCGAGCCTTGAATCCAACTCGGGACCGGGATGGATGGCACTCTCCGCACACGGTCGTCGAGATTGTCAACGACAACATGCCATTTCTTGTTGATTCCGTCGTCAATGAATTGACGCGTCAAGGGTTGACCGTCCATTTGACAATCCACCCCATGTTCCGGGTCAAGCGGACGGCCGATGGCAAGCTGGTCAGTCTGCTTAACAGGCTGAAACCCGAACCCGGAACGAACGCGGAATCCTATTTGCACATCGAGGTAACGCAACAAATCGACCCCCATAAACTGGAGGATCTAATTTCCGGTTTGCGGCGCGTACTCAACGATGTACGAGCCTCGGTCACCGATTGGTCAGCCATGCGGGCGCGGATCGCCAGTCTGGTGGCGGACCTGGATGCCAATCCTCCACTGCTGCCACGGAACGAACTAGCTGAAAGCAAAGCCTTTCTGGATTGGCTGGACAAGAGCAACTTTACGCTATTGGGTTTTCGCGAGTACCAATTTGTACCGAGTCACGGGCGCACGCGCATGAAGTGCGTGCCCGGTAGTGGACTTGGTATCTTGCGTGATGATTTACGGCCCATCTATACCGATGGGCAAGACGAGACAACATTGTCTCCCAACTTTGATTCACTAATTGAGCAACCGGAATTGTTGCTGATCGGCAAATCTCCGTGCAAGTCGACCGTACACCGCAACGCTCATTTCGACATGATTGGCGTCAAGCAGTTCGACAACCGCGGTCGCGTTGTTGGCCAGAAGCTGATACTCGGCCTGTTCACTTCCTCCGCTTACAATCGCAGCCCTCGTTTCATTCCTCTTCTGCGTAATCGTATTCAGCGAGTCACGGAAGCATCCGGATTGGATCCAACAGCTCATGACGGCAAGGCTCTGTTGCATATATTAGAGACGTTTCCTCGCGATGAGCTTTTTCTTATTTCGGACCGCGATCTGCTAGAGACTGCGACGACCATCCTGAATCTACAAGAGCGTCAG
>JAJSAJ010000194.1 GCA_024274855.1 Planctomycetota bacterium
CCATTCGCCAGTCGCCGGCCGCTCGGCCTGCTGGCTCGAGAACACCCGGATCGCGCCGTTCTGCTGCTCCGAATCGAACCAGCGCGTTCCCAAGTCAATCCGGCCGATTCAAGTCATTCGGTACTTCTCAAAAACGGGGGTCACAATCGTCGCCATTCGACGACTTGCCAACACTCGCCGCCGATCCGGCACCTGCGACACTGGAGAGCCAGGCTGCCGCCAAACCGCTCGCGACCGGACGATCGCGGGCCATGTCTCGGCGATTCGGGCAGAGTCCGTTTGCGTCAGGGACCGGTTTTTCAGGTCTGTTTGGCGGCGGGGCGGTCACGCCTGAGGAAATCACGGCGGGCATGATTCTACTGTTTGGCTTGTTAACATCGATGTTAATTGCGGACACCACTTACCGAGGTATGTGGCTTTCCTGGGCGGGACTCGTCGTTAGCCCGTTCGTCATTATGACTATTGTTTCTGTGCGTCGCGGAATCCAACGCGTGCTGCTTATTACGCTCGGAACATTGATCGCATTTTGTGGCCTCTCGGGCGTGCAACTGATGCTGTTTTTCACACACGACTGGGCGGTAATCGGTCGTGAAGTTGAGCGACGCGATGCGGCCTACAAAATGGGTTGGATTTCGGAGAAGCCCGGAACGGGTTCTGTCAAGTTCGGCGAGAGGCACAGCCCATCGGGGATGCCGGTAACGCTTTGGAACGGTCGCATGAGCAGGAGTGCCGCATCGGACAAGATCGGTTTCGCTTGTCGGATTCAACTGGATACACTCAAGGTCAGGTCAAGTGCCCGCTATTTGTGGGTCATTGAGTCCTCAGAGAAGAAGCGACTTGAGCGCGCCGTATTACCAGCTGCTCTGCGCGCGTCGGACTGGCTAATTGAAATTCGGCCCACCGCAACACTCGACAAACAAATGATCGAACAAGCGGACAACCAAGTCTGGACCTGCTATTTGGAGGAAGAAACTGACGGCGAGCCTCGCATCGTCTCCAACAAGCTTACCATTGGCAGCAATCGTGGCGGCTCCCGGTCACGCAGTTCCGTGCAGTCATCGGCACCGTCGATTCCGCGGAAACCGGAAGAACCTGCTCCGAATACCCCCAACGACCCGAACTTTTATCCGTACTGGCTGGCGCAACTGAAATCGCCCGATTCAAGCCAGCGTGAAGAGGCTGCTCGTGTATTCATGATCACACCACCCAGCGAGCGTAGGCAGGAAGTCGCTCAGGCATTGCGGCCACTATTGCAAGGCACTGACGACAAGACCCGAGCGAATTCACTGGCTGCCCTGGCGATCTGGAGTGAAGAAGATATCCAGTCCGAAGCACTCCGCGCCCTGAAAACCGGGCCCGTGGCCACCCGGAAAGTGGCCATTGAGCTTCTTGCAAAAACGCAAATCTCGTCAAATGCAGAAGCAATTGCCTCATTCCTGGGTGATTTCCAGGTGAGTAAAACGGCGGTGGCGGGCCTGATCAACATGGGCAACACCGGACGAGATGCCGCCGCCGGTCGTTTGAGAAATCAGACTCCTGGTGTGCAAGCAGCCGCACTGCAAGTGCTTCACGCGACGGGGATCTCCGATGAAACCATTCCGATCCTGGCTGGAATGCTCCAAGACCGATCCGCGTTTGTCAGAACAACCTTGATCATCGATGCGCTGAAGAGCTCGAAAAACAGAGATGCCTATGTCGCCTTGGCCACTTGTTTGGATTCAACGGCGGCGTGTCAGGTTGTGCCGATTCTTCAGAAAAGGGGCTCCGACATTCAGACAGCAATTCTGCCTTATTTGCGGAAATCATATCCTGCACGACGTGATGCGTATAACGTGCTTCGTGAGATTGCAACCAAAGAAATCACACCACAGCTTATTTCCATCATCAAGAGCCAGAGGTTTCCGGATCGTGAAACGGTCGAGCTGCTCGCACAATTGAGGGACCCTCGATCCATCCCGTTTTTCGCCGAGTGCATTGGAAACCCGGTATTCAGTTCGCCGGACCCCAAGCAAACCCTGATCGGATTTGGGGCTGATGCTGAAGATGCCTTGCTTGATGTGCTTGATCAAACGAGTAAACGTAACGTCTGGAATGATTGCTTCTTGATCCTCCAGAGTATAGGCACCTACAAGACGCTACCGCACCTTTCCCGTTTCTCACGTGATCGGAAGGATGAATTCTACCGCAAAGCGATCGACCTGAAAGCGACCATTCGGAGACGCGAGAGGGCCAAGGCAGAGTCGTCGAAATAGTCGACATAGATCGTCATTCAAGTCCGGCGTTCCCTTGCAACGGTGCCCTCTCGTCTGTTTCCGCCTACTTCGTATCGGACGTAACACGAATCTTCCCCATTTCTGAATCCGAAAAACGACTGCCGGTGGGCGAGCCCGGTTGCCAGCACTGCTCCAGTGGCCCCGGTTTCGGCGCTTCAATGGGGATCAGAAACACCTCACGACCGCCCTCTTTTTCGATCTTGCCGCCAGCGTTGATGACGGCAGCTCGTGCAAGTTTCTGACAGACATCCAACAACAGGGGAAACGAGTAGGCCGTGTGGCTGAACATGCGACTTGAGTCGAGCTTCTTCGTGAAACGCTTCGGCAGTTGCGA
>JAJSAJ010000195.1 GCA_024274855.1 Planctomycetota bacterium
CTGATAACTGATAACTGATAACTGATAACTGATAAATCGGGCGTGTGGGAAATCGGGGAAAACTCCGGTGCTAACGCGATGGCAGACGAAAACCCCGTGAACGACTACAGCTTCAGTAGCTTGATATTCTTGTACCACACTTTGTGGCCGTGATCTTGAAATCCAAGATAGCCGGCGCGAGCAAAGTCCTTGATCGCACGCGGCTTGCCGTGCAGCTTGTATTTGTGCCTTTGGCCGTCGGGGCACACGCCCGGTTGGTCGAAGTGATCACAATTCATTGCCGCGACTTGCTTGCCGTTCACTTTAACGTTGAGGTATGGCCCGTCGCATCTGATCTCAACCGTGTTCCATTCGCCTATCTTCTTACCGGCGTATTTGGTCGTCGCCACCAGATCGTAGATCGCGCCGAATTCGTGCTTGCCGATGTTCGTGCCGTTCATGACCTGAATCTCGAAACCCGTGTGCACCGGGTTCCTCCGATCTTCGACACGAACGAAGATGCCCGAGTTGCAATGCGGGTCTTCCCAGCGAACATCGCATTTCAGGACGAAGTTATCGAACGGCTTGTCGTACATGATGAGGTAGGAACCCGACTTGTAGGGAACCAGCGAGCCGCGCTCAATCGGCGTTGCAATCGATTTACCGTTGTTGCACCGCCACCCAGTCAGGTCTTTCCCATTGAACAGCAACTGCCAACCGGCCTGTTTTTCCTGGTCGGTAAGTTCGTTGTCCCCGGCGAAGACTGACGAGGCGAAGAGCAGCAAGACGGCTGCGAACGGTGCGGCGAATTGTAGTTCTCGAGTCATTGGAATCTCCTGGTTGAAACGCGCAATCCCACGGATGATTTCTCGGCCGCAGGCCCCGGACAAATCGATCAACAAGGCCATTTGTCGTTGGCGTGTTTGGCGGCGTGAATGTGACGCAGGCATGCCTCCCCGGCTTCGTGTGAGACCAGTCGGCACAGCGCTCAGTATACTCGAATTCCTTGGACAATGGTGCGGCAAGACAATGGAAAGCATACGTGATATGATGCAAATTACAGTCACCCAGCTCTCTCGGCACGGCTGAGACTATAGTACTATGTGAGGCAAGGTTGGGTTCTCGGCGGTGTGACTCGCGGAAAGAAGCAGCCAACGTGAACGTCGAAACCATTTGGCGGAGACCCAACCTGCGAGCGTGCGCAATGTGGGCGGAGAGAGCATGTCGGTTGATCAAACAACGTCGCGAAAAGGCGTATGACTTGGATTAGGACAAAACATAACATCAAGACATGCCCGGACTGTTCTGTAACTCGATCAACACATATGTTGTCAATCTCATCACACTGCATTGCAGATCCGTAGAACAGAAATGATCCAATACCGCACGCTTGGGAAATCCGATCTTCGAGTCAGTACCATTGGCATGGGCTGCGTCACTTTCGGTCGTGAGATCGATCGGCATACCCGGCCATCAGAGGATTTACTTCACCGATCACGGCTACGCGACGCTACAACGTCTGGAAAACCTTTCCAAACAGACCGGGCGTCCCATGGTGCAACTGGCATTGGTTTGGGTCATGAGACAGCCCGGCATCACGTCAGTCCTGATTGGTGCACGCACTACATCCCAAATCGATCAGGCCCTCGAAGCCGCAAAGGTGAGCCGCGACCACACGTTGAAACTTGAAACGTAAGAGTGGTGATGAACAGACTCACTTCGAGATGCCTATTCAGGAGACACAATGGACCCAACACGATTTAGAGAACGCCTGAAAGACGACCAATGCCTGATCGGAATGGGCATGAGCTATCCGGCCGCCGGCATTATTGAAACCATTGGTCGGATGTGGGACTTCCTCTGGCTTGACGGTCAACACGGACAGATCTCCCAGGACCAGATGTTGTCCCTGGTCAGAACGGCCGATTTGATCGGTGTCGATACTCTGGTGCGAGTTCCAGGTTGTGAAGTTGGCATCGTCGGTCCCTATGCGGATATGGCGCCCTCGGCTTTGATGATTCCCATGGTCAACACGGCCGAAGACGCCGTTGCAGCCGTCGATGTCA
>JAJSAJ010000016.1 GCA_024274855.1 Planctomycetota bacterium
CAATCACCCGTGCCACCAATCGGTTGGATCGGTGAACTCGCGACAACCGCGCCCCAGCTGCGTCTGGCAAGCGACACGCAAGACGCCGGCATCCCCGTTCCCCAGATCGATCTGGTCTGGCACATCCACCTGCCGAGCGGCTATCGTCTTACCCGAGTCCGCGGCACCGTGTTTACCGACCAGACGACGCGGCCCGGACTGCCGTTGGCCAGAATCGGCCGGATGCTGCTTGCCATGGGTGGCGGTGTTCGCTCTCCGTTTCTGCTGGCGGCCAGGGCCCAAGCAACAGCCGCTGCCCGAGTGCAAATGCATGCCGAAGCCGACATGGCATTACCGGCACCAACGGCTGAGCCAAACGCCATGTTCGACACAAGAGGCATGGAATCGGCGGCACACGAGGCAACAGACCTGGCAACGCTCGAAGGACGCACTAAGACCGAATCCAAGACGGCACCGAGCGTCGCGGCGGGCCTGGAACTGACGCCAAGCCCTTTCCGACCACCCACCAAGAAGCCAAACGCACCCACTGCGGGCATGGGAGGTATGATGGGCGGCGGTATGGGCGATATGGGCGGGGGTGGCATGGGCGGGGGTGGAATGGCGCGGGCAGGCAGAAGGCCCGGCGCACCGAGACCGGCGATCGCTCCGTCCGACCGACCGGCCAGTCCGGCCGAGTCATCCACAGCCAGTTCGGGTGCCAAAGCTAAAGAGAAGGCGGCGAAAGGCAAGAAGTCCGGCAAGTACTGGGCCATGCAAGGACTCCGAGGACTCAGTATCACAATCGACGATTCGGGGGACGCAGTCACCCTGCGAAGCCTCGGTCACGATCCACAGCTGGATGCAACGCTGGTTAATGCCACTCGCATCAACTGGCTCTGCTGGGCTGTTGCGCTGGCCGTTCTGCTGCTTGGCATCATCTTCACGCGCCGGACGGTAATCGCACGCGTCCGTCTGGTCGGCGGCATCGTCTTGACTGCCTGCCTGCTGTCGATCATCGGCATCTCGATCACCGAATTTGTCAGTCTGCTGGAGACGGCCGTCTTGATGGCCGTATTGCTGGTCCCGTTCTGGATCATCGTGGCGTTGGTTACCAAATTCCTGGTCTGGATTATCGCCAAGGCGACACAGGTTGCTTCCTGGGCGACCATCGCCAGTCTGGTCTGCCTGTGTGCGATGTCCGGCATCGCACCCGCCACGGCTCAAGACCTGAGCAAACTGATCCAGACACTCGAGCCGCCCGTCTCGATCCCCAATGATGCCGTAGTGGTCCCCTACGATCCCAGCGATCCAAGTGGCCGCGATAAGGCGACCCAGGTCCTGGTCCCCTACCAACACTATGTCGAACTGTGGAACCAGACGCATCCTGAAAGCAAGATCGGCACGACCAGGCAACAGATTGGATTCGCGACCGCCGGAGCCGACTATCAGACGACACTGGTCGACGACAGGTATTTGGAAATCACCGGGCATCTGGATATCGTGTTGTTCGCGGACGAGGCGGTCGATGTCCCCTTGGCATTGCGCAACAGTGTCATTATATCGGCATTGCTCGATAAGAAGCCGGCTCGGTTGAAGGCCGTGGCACCAATGGTTCAGCCGATGGCCAAAGGCCAGCAGGCCGCCCAGCAGCAACGCATAGCGACCCCCCCGATGCTGACAACCGTGGTTGTTTCCGGACAAGGTGCGCATCAACTTGAATTGAAGATTCGCGTCCCGATCGCTCGCCAGGGTGGCTGGCGGCGCATTGATTCGAACATTCCGTACTCGGAGGCAACTGCCGTTCGCGTCACGGTCTCCGAATCGGGCACGCACGTCAGCCGTCGAATCGGGTCGACACCGCACAGCCGGGTCACCGAGAAAGCCGGACAGGTCATCAATTCGGTCCTCGGCCCGGGCGGCCAGTTCCAAATCGCCTGGCGCGGCCAGGTGTCGCCCGGCTCGGTCGATCAAGCGCTGACCGGCAAGTCGCTGGCACTGATCGACCTGGCTGAAAATGGTGTTCGCGTCGTTTGGCAAGTCGACCTTGCGTTCGGCCAGACCGAGCGAGGTTCGTTCTTGGTTTCGGTCCCTGAAGGCTATCTGGTCGAAAAAGTGGACGGCAAGAACGTACGTGGATGGGATATTCGCAAGTCTCCGAAAAAAGGCTCCGAGCTGACCATCGAGCTGCTCAAGTCGGTCAAGCAGCACGAGCAATTCACGATCCACTTGATGCGTCGAACTGCCCTGGCTGCCCCGAAACCCCAGTCGGTCGACATCCCCGTGGTCCAGATCCCGGACGCGGCGTTGCACGAAGGCACTCTGCGAATCCGGCAAAGCACGATTCTGAACGTGACGACCGCACGGACAACGGGCGTTTCGCGAGCCGACAACAGCAGCTTGAAGAAGCAACTTGCACCGCTCATGGCCGGCGTACACAGCCCGCTGGGGATGAAGGACTACCAGACGTTCGAATTCCACGCAACGCCCTTCCACATCTCGACACGCGTGAATGAAGTGCCGTCGAAAGTGTCGGCTCAATTGCGCACGCTGACGCGAATCGGTGAGACCGAGGCGACGTTGGAAACCGAACTGCGTTTGACGACCACAAAACGACCCCTCTACGAAGTGCATGTCGCGATCCCCAATGACTTGACACTCGAAGACGTCTCAGCCCAGGGACTAAGCGACTGGTCGATCGAAAAGAAGGCAGACAAGACGATATTGAGCGTCTTTTTCTCCTCGGGACGGTCCGGAGTTATTCCGATCGCGATCCGCGGCACACTGAGTGACCACGCTCCGGAAGCCACGATCGGGTTGCCACGCCTTGAGGTCCTGAATGTCGCTCGGCAAACCGGGTTCGTCGTCGTCCAGGCGGACACGTCGCTGGACGTGCGTGCGGTCGACCTGAAGAACTGCCGGTCCATCTTACTGGATCAGGTCACGGGCTGGCTGGCCGGCTGGCAACGCTCGGCCGCTCGCTTTGCACTGGCCTATCAGTCCGCACCGTATGAAGGCAATGTCAAATTGTCGCCACGGCGACCGCGTGTCACGTGCGACACGATCACCAATGTTCGGCTGACCTACCGCGAGATCCAAGAGACGATTCTGCTGGACTTTCACATTAGCCGTGCGGGGGTGCGCAGCCTGGTTTTCCAACTGCCCGCATGGCTGAAAGATGCCGATATTCACGCGCCGATGATTCGCCAGAAGACAATCTCGGATGTCGAAAAGACGGGCCGCATCCGAGTGACTTTGCAGCTGCAGGACTCGGTCATGGGCGACTATCGCATCGTGATTGAAAACGACCGCGCGATCCAGGCAGGACGCCAACTGGCCCCGATCCCCATTGTTGACAGCGGCACGACAAACTACGGATACGTCACGCTGGAAAACGCCGGCCGGGACGAAGTGGTCGTTGACGGCGTTCAGGGTCTGCAAGTTGTCCAGCGCCAATCGCGACCGTGGCAGTTCCTGGTCGGCCGGCTGAAGGGCGCTGACTTTGCATCCGCCTATGTCACGACCGCACCCGATGCCGATGTCCAGTTTGGCTAC
>JAJSAJ010000196.1 GCA_024274855.1 Planctomycetota bacterium
ACAAATGACAAATGATAAATGATAACTGCCCCTCCACGCACTCTCGCCGTGAACGGTTACCTTGAATATTCGTAATGTAGGAGCGCAGTGAGAACATGAAACACACGCCACTGGTGCTGGTCATGATGCTGGCCTTCGGGCTTCCCGCCTTTGGGGCCGACCACCCCGAGTTGAAGGCCTTTCCCGTCTCCCTGAAAGACCTTGAACGATTCGTGATTGTGCTGCCGCACAAGGAACGTGGTGAAGAGAGGAACTTCAAGGTCGAGCTGATCGTCGGCAAGACAATGCTTACCGACGGCGTGAATCGGATGCAACTTGGCAACACCATCCAGCCGCGACCGCTCAAAGGCTGGGGGTATACGTACTACGAGGTGACCGGCCCTTCTGTTGCCATGAGTACGCTAATCGGAGTTCCACCGGGAACCCAGAAGGTCAAGCAGTTCGTATCCGCAACTCCGCTGTTGATCCGATACAACAGCCGACTTCCGGTTGTTGTCTACGCGCCAAAAGGATACGAAGTCCGTTATCGTGTGTGGAAAGCTCCCAAAGTCACTGAGAAGGCAGAAAAAGGATAGTCCGCGGGATTGTACCGAACAGCCGACAGGCAACAGGCAACACCGAAGAGCGAACAAGGAACGAACAGAAGGATCACGGTACGGTGTGGACAGCTCGCCACAAGGCGCGCGACGTACGTGTCATACGTAACTGCGAGTCTCGCCACACCGGACGCAGGTGGGCTGCGGGCCGGCTCCGCCAGCTGAAGCAGGCGGCTTCTGAATGCAGGAGGAAACACCCCAGCCAGATCAAGGCGTAACACAAACGATTTTGAGCACTGTTATCACAAGCGAGGATGCCTGATGAACGAGCGATGTAACCGACGCGGCTTCTTAAAAACGGCAGGAATCTTGGGAACAGGTCTTTCCATCGCGGCGATGGGCCGGATGGCCCATTCCGGCGAAACGCAGCCCACGACGGCCTTTCCGAATGCTGAGAGCCTGGGCTGGCACTTAAGCGCTTCGCAGTATACGTTTCGCCGTTTCGCCCTCGACCAGTCGCTCGGGATGATCGAATCGCTCGGGTTCCGCCATGTCGAACCGGCCTTCTTTCTAAAGCTGGATTCCAAACGCCCTGCATTGAAAGTCAACGAGGCTCTGTCCGCCAAGGATCGACAACAACTGAAGGCCCAGTTGGCGGATCACGGCATCGACATGGCCAGCTACTACGTCAATCTGACCGGCGACCGAAAAGCGTGTATTGCCACATTTGAGTTCGCGAAGGAAATGGGCGTTCAGACCCTAGTCGCAGAACCACCAGCGTCGGCGTTGGGCATGATCGAGAAGCTGTGCGATCGGTATGCCATCAATCTGGCGATCCACAACCATCCCAAGCCGAGTTCAAAGTACTGGGACCCTGACGCGGTGGTCGCTGCTTGCAAGGGACGCGGAAAACACATCGGCGCCTGCTGCGATGTGGGCCATTGGGCCCGCTCGGGCCTGGACACGGTTGCTTGTTTGAAGAAGCTGGAGGGCCGAATCATCGAGCTTCATTTGAAAGATGTGATCGAAACCGGCAATCCGAAGGCACGTGACGTACCGCTCGGAACCGGAAAAGCGAACTTCCGTGCCGTGCTTGAAGAACTCAAACGTCAAAAGTTCCACGGGTTGATGGTCGTCGAGTACGAGCACGATTCTCCGAAGCTGGAGCAAGAGACGGCTCAATGTGCGGCATTTGTTGAAACGACAGCAAAGCAGCTTCGGTAGTGCACAGCCGAGGCCGGAGAGCATGAGGAACCCTCGTAGGCCGCTACCCAGGGGGGCGCGCTGCTTGTTGGATATTCACCCAGAAGCCGCCTGCTTTAGCTGGCGGAGCAGTCCTGCTAGTCTCCGAAGAGGTTCCCAAGCCCGCCCAACACAGACCCTTCGCCCTTGCTGCTGCCACCGGCCGACGGCGCGTGCCGGAGCACACGATCCGCCAATCGCGAGAAGGGGAGGCTTTGCAGCAGCACCTGGCCGTGACCGCTGAGTGTGGCCAGAAACAGCCCTTCACCGCCGAAGAACTAAGTTGGTAGGATATCTCCAGCTCGTAATCGACCCCAACGGCCTTGTGCCGTTGGTGAGCGAGTCTATCGAGCTAAGAGGGGCAGGTTACGCCCTCCGCTCCCTCCCCGCCGCCGCCGCCGCCAAAAGCGGCGGGGAGGGAGCGGAATGGGAGATTTTCACCACATCGCGTTAGCTTGGGAAACTTATTCACCCATGGGACAAGCCCATGGGGGTCCTTCGACTAACGTTTCTCTTCCATTTGGCTAAAGTGTTACTACTTTGTTGATAACTCAACGATTTCTGAAATCAGCAAACCAGCACCATCAGCACACAGGACAACACAATGAACCCTCAGCTCAATCTACTTTTCTCACGACGGAGTATCCGGCAATACACGTCGGACGATGTATCGCCCGACGTGGTGCATGACCTGCTCGAGGCTGCCATGGCCGCTCCGTCCGCCTGCTGCAACGACCCCTGGCATTTCATCGTGATTCGCAAGCCTTCGATGCTCTCCGCGATCGCCCATGCGCTTCCGAACGGCCAGATGCTGGCAACATGCCCGGTCGGAATACTGATCTGCGGCGATTTGCAACAGGCACACGACGGCCAGCTGTCCTACCTACTTCAGGATTGCTCAGCGGCCATCGAAAACATGCTGCTCGCCGCCAATTCGCTCGGTCTTGGCGCCTGCTGGCTCGGCATCCATCCGCGTGAGGAGCGGATCACGCAAATACGGCAGCTCGTCCACTTGCCCGACCACGTCCTGCCGGTCTCCGCAATCTCGGTCGGATGGCCGGCCGAGCAGAAGGAAGACCGAACACGCTATCAGGAAAGTCACGTGCACACCGAACTATTTTAGACCTCGTGTCAAAAAGCGAGGGCGAGGCACCAGCCGAACCGTTCTGGCCAACAAGACAAGAGGCTCAGCGGGCGCTTCGCCCTCCCGAAAACACGCCTAGAGTGCCTGCCTGGTAGAATGCGAGGACGCTCCGGGCTCCGCACGCCTCACCATGTGCGCGCAGCCCACGTCAGGACTGCTTCCCGCCAAACAGAAGCCTGGAGATAATCATGCCGGGACATATCCCCGTCACCGCGGCAAACAGGAAGAACAGAGCCGGTATATAGAGCAACCAATGGACAACCTGAAACCCGGTCAACCATCTCCCCAGCCAGATAAGTGACCCGGCGAACAGAAAGAAGAACCGCGTCGCACTGTCGACCATGACCGCTTTCATCACACACCCTCTCCCGCACCTTCATTCCAATACACTGTCATACTGACTTATACTAGTCGCACTGACTAACACTGGTCATAATACCTGCTATCAGTCACACCGACGCTTATCCGTCATACAGACGTGTCACTGTCATACATCCAGTGTATTGTCACTTCATCGGTTTTGGTTCCCAGCCGGTCAACGAGCCGGGCCCGGTGAATCGTCCAAAACCCCGTCCAAAACCCCG
>JAJSAJ010000197.1 GCA_024274855.1 Planctomycetota bacterium
CACAAGCGGCCACAAAACGCGAGCCGGATCGCCCAAGGTCTTCGTCACGTCCTCCTGGGCCAGGATCTGATCGACCATCTCGCCGTACACGTACCGCTTGGCCAGCGCGATCGGCTGCGTACCCGCACCGTCGGTGTCCACGAAGTCCAACACCACGTTGCCGCCGTCGGCCGATGCCAGGCCGTTGTGGATGTCGTCAACCACGTACCGCTCGATCGCCGCGTCCGCCATGTCGAACGGACTGCTGGTGTCGACCTGTTTCGCGATCCGGCGATTGAACACATCGTACGTGTACTCAACCACCTTGGTCGTTGTGCCCATCACATCCTTCTCGGTGACCCGGGTCAACCGATTGCGGTAGTCCCATGCGTACTCGGTCACCTCGCCAGTAGCCGTCTTGGTTCGCTTTGTGCGATTTCCCTCTTTATCGTACTCGTACGAGTACGTGCCGTCATTCAAGAGCCGGTTATCCGTCCCCGTCTGCCAGCCGGGCATCGTCCGGTTCCCGTTGGCATCATAGCTGTAGCTCTCGCTGGTCTGGAACGTGTGCACGGCGCTGGTCAGCTGGCTGGTCGTGTCGTAACCGTAGTCGCTTGTCCCGTCCTGGCCGGTCATCTGCGTGACGCGTCCCAGGCCTGCCATTGTCGGCATGGCGGCGGTGGCCGCTACCTGCGCGTCGTCGGCAGCACCCACACCAGCCCCCGCCTGGCCGGGTGACGACAGGCTGTCGTACGACCAGCTGTACGGTGTGAACAGGTTCGTCCGGCCCTTTGTGTATGCCAAGCCGCTCAGCCTTGAATGACGTCTTGCCCGTTTCATCTATCCTGTTACCAAAATGGTGCGCCTCCCCCATTTCTTCTCCGTCTAGCGTTCCTTCTTGTTGTCGAGCACTGTTTTCATCTCCTCATCGGTTACCCATTTGCCGGTTCTTGAATCGAAGCGGATGATCCGTCCTCCGTCGCTGAGTCTCCTGCGGTATCTTGTCCCCTCATTGATCTCCACTTCTGCCCAAGTGCCTCTGTACCACGCTTCAGTTTTCCGGGAAGCGAACCAGCATCGCAAATCGTATTGCCCATCTAGGTTGAAATCGAGAATGCCAAAGTTTTTCTTTAGCAAGTGGACTTCTCGCAACGCCGTGTTCGATGAACGCCTGTAGATACAGGTGACCTGAGAGTGCTCGTCTGGCCCGAACATGAGCAACGCACTCCTCGCAATCTGCGGCCCGAGGAGGTTGGATGGAGTAACGGAAAGCATGATATCCTTGTGCGCTACAAACGTGTATCCGCTCTTCGGATCTCGATGTTTGGGAAGAAGCACTGCAAAAGGTCCCTTGGAGCAGTAGACGTCCATATTTGTTTTTTCGGCCAGAATGCGAGTGCTTTTTGGAACATGTCTTTCCTCACGTTAAAAAACTAGACCAAGCGCAAAACCGATCATGAGTGTGGCAATGGCGAGAACCGAGTGCGTCAGCAGTTGTCGCTTGTGAATCATCATGCAGAATCGCCTTTTCCTGGACGTGTTAGATCAGCCATTTCCACTTCATTGTGCGGACATCATTGACGCATTGCGATGCGTGACATCATGCGGCCGCACCAAATGAAATCGTAATCGGCCGCGTCATCGTGGCTTGATCTTGTTCACACTCCTGTGGATGCCGCGGAGTTCGTCAATCTTATCTTGATTCCAATCCCCAACAGGACGAGACATTTCGTCTATTAGATGGTTTCTCGCCCCGCCACCGATCAGTAATTTAGCGGCATCTGGTGCGCCTTCGGCCGCGCTCATAGCTTCGCCAGCGGGACCCGGAATCAGATAGCCGCCTGTGTCTTTGGCGACTTCCCCCGTGCGTGCAGAGTCATCAAAAAACCAATGCCACAATCTGGACAACTTGCTTGTTCCAGCAGGATCCGTCGATTCTGTCACGCCATTGCCCACATACCTCGTCACGTTCCCATCCCCGGCCGCGAAGCCCAGCGGGTCTTCGTTGATCCAGCGGCCGGTTTGTGCGTCATACCAGCGGGCTCGGTTGTACTGCAGACCGGTCTCCGTGTCCAGCTCGCGGCTGGTGAACAGGTAGCGTGAGAGCGACGTGTCACCTGCCGTGACGTTGCCGTAGGAGTCGTACTTCAAGTGTTACTTCGATTCTAATACTCGGCCTTTGGCTGCCACTTGCCGGTGCGTCTGTTGAATCGGACTTCCTGGCCATCAACCAGGATCTTATGGTCTTTGTCAATTGTGTTCTCGGTTTCTCGCCAACTACCTGCAAACCACACTTCTTGCCTGCTCACGCCATGGAGCTTGTCTCGCAATAATCGCAAATCATAAGAGCCATCAGCATTTGTGTCAAAAAACGCACAGGTTTCGCCATCTCTGTCTCGGATGATCTCCAGTGAATGAACGCGATACGCTCCCGCGGGGGAGCACGAATAATCAATTATCGTCGAGAACTCTTGTCCCAACTGAAGCATTAATGTCGTAGGTGTTTCGCTGGCGTCCCTGCCGTTGTTTTCCTCTGAGGAAATGATTGCCGGTACGTCTGCGGAAATGAGCAATAGCGGATCGTACTGGGCTAGCGTAAAACGATGTGTTCGACTATGGCCCTTGGTAGTAAAGAAGGCGAAAGGGGACTTTGCGAAGGACACGTCCATGCCCATCTTTGCCGCATCATCTTCGGCTCTGTTCCAAAAAGCCGTCCGAAACACTTCACCACGATGGTTCAGAACAACCGCTGTGATAAGTCCAAACAATACGACGTTGCCAACCAGCAAAGCCCCATTAAGAGCAGAACGTACCCGCATTAGAATCTCCTTCGCCAGCATTGATCTATTTCTTGATTTGCTTTCTCAGGGCCCATCGAACTGGCACAAAAGGCGGTCCAGGAACGTCAGGGTGGTTGCGTTCGAACTCCTCTAGGCGACCAGCCTTTACAGCTTCATACTCCCCAATCGCGTACCTGTTCTCGGGTGAGTTGGTTCCGAATTGAAGTTCAATCTTGTGTTGTCGAACCTGCATCGCTCTGTCTAGTTTGATTTTCGCGATGCCTGGCAATGAATCGACATAACCCGCCGTCGGTGGAACAGTAACGGTAGAGCCCCAGTCGAATAGCCATTCTCCGAAGTTCTTCAACCATTGTGGCAAATGACCGCTCGGGTCTACCACACTCGTTACCCCATTCCCCACATACCTTGCTACATTCCCGTCCCCCGCCACGAACCCCAGCGGGTCTTCGCTGATCCAGCGGCCGACTTCCGGATCGTACCACCGGGCTCGGTTGTACTGCAGACCGGTCTCCGTGTCCAGTTCCCGGCTCGTGAACAGGTAGCGCGAGAGCGACGTGTCACCGCTCATGACGTTGCCGTACGCGTCATACTTCAGGTGCGTGGCGATCGTGCCG
>JAJSAJ010000198.1 GCA_024274855.1 Planctomycetota bacterium
ACGCCGGGCGATGCCACGGACGACCTGACGCTGACTCTGCAAAGCGGCGACACAAATGCCAACGGCCGACTCGACACGACCGAAACTTGGCTCTACGAGGCCACGCACACCGTCACGCTGGGGCAGTACACCAACATCAGTACGGTGACGGCGAATCCGGTCGATTCAGCAGGCAATGATATCGCCGGTCTTGCCGACGTAAATGACACGGACCCAAGCAATCATCTGGGAATCACTACCGGCATTCAGCTTGTCAAGTCGACCAATGGGCAGGACGCCAATTCGGCCACTGGCCCGAGCCTGGCCGTCGGCGACACGGCGACGTTTTCCTACGTTGTCACGAATACCGGAACCGTACCTTTGGCCGCGGTTGTCATTTCCGACGACAATGGGACGGCCGGCGATGCAACGGACGATTTTACTCCAACGTTTCAAAGTGGCGACACCAACAGCGATGGGCGACTGGACACGACCGAAACCTGGACCTACCAGGCGACACGCGTGGTAACCGCGGGACAATATACGAATATCGGCACCGTGACGGCGAATCCAGTCGATGCAAATGGTGGGGATATCCCGTCGGTTAGTGACGTCAGTGACACCGATCCGAGCAACCACTTCGGGTTCACGCCGGGTGTCGGATTGCAAAAGCTGACTAATGGCATCGACACAGGAACCGGGCCTGGACCAAGCCTCATCGTCGGATCGATCGCGACATTCACCTACTACGTCACAAATACGGGTAATGTCGCTTTGACCAACATCGTCGTCACCGATGACAACGGGACTCCGGGAGCGACCGTGGACGATTTTACGCTAACGAGGGTCAGTGGTGACACGGACAACGACAACCAACTGGACATTACAGAGATCTGGATGTACGAGGCAACACGAGTAGTGACCGTGGGCACCTACACGAACATCGCAACGGTCACGGCACGCGATCCCAATTCGACGGATCTTACCGAGACGGATCTAAGTGCACATCAGGGGATCAACCCGCTGTCTAAACGCCGTTTCACGGCCAGTGGCAACTAAGGGAGTGTTTGGGCGACTTGTCGGTACCGAGGAGTTGGAGATCACGTCTTACTTTTGTTTGCGGCTACGCTGCGCTGGGCCTTGTGAGCTATCGGTGAATCGGCCGGAGTCACTCAGCAGATGCTTCAGACATGCGGTCATGATCTTGTCATAGTCGCTCGGCGTTGTTGAAAACACGTATCCGTTGGGTTTCTTTGCGCCCACGATCAGGTTGACATGGACCGTCCCCGTTTGGTCCTGCAACGCGGTAACTCGCATCGGCTGGAAGTCGAACGTTCTGACCAGTCTGTCGCCCAGGCCACGTCGCCTCGCCACGTCTGGTTGAAGTGCGACATAATCTCCACCGGGACGCTGATAGACGTTTCGTCCGGCCGCATGAAGAAACGGTGCCGTGCACCACATGTTACGCGTTGCCTTCCAGACCTTGGCACGCGTTTCTGGAGACTGCGGCATGGTGAGATAGGCGATGGGATCAACGGCTTCGGGTTTGGTCAGCGCGTAGAGGAACCAGTTCTGGAGTTTCCGTGGCGCGGTCTCCAAAACCTGGGACTGGATAAACTTCCAATAGGTCCCGTGGCGACCGCGTTGCCAAAGACCTCCGTCAAAGCATGGGCACCAATAGATGGGCAGGCCTGAACGCATGACAGCCGCGTAGGCGTTTTGATCCAATTTGACATTGTACTCGTATTGACGCGTGTCATCACCGGTGGCCGGATTCCCGATGTTGATATAGAGCCTTGCCACCTTGCGTCGCAAGAGTTCAGGGTGGCGATTCAGTGCGGCGGCTACATCTCGGAGGCTGCCGGTTGTAAAAATGGTCACACGTTCTGGTGAACTACGGAGTACATCGAGGATCAATTCGACTCCGTGTTGAAACGTGTCCGGTTGATGGCAGCCGTCATCGTCTGGCGATTGTAACGCATGTCCAAGCCCGATCGCATACGGAATTCGTCGCCCGGTCATCTTCTCTATTTGCTTGACTGGGATACTTCCCGGAGCCTTCAGCTGATGGGCACCACAGTCGAGGATAATTCCGCGAATACTGAATTCGGGTAGCGAACAGAGTGTTGCCAAATCGTAATGATCGTCGGGGTCGACATGAGGATGGTGCAAGTCGGTGCTGTAGAGAATTGGCGTTCTTGTGGCAGCAAACGCTTGCGAAGCCGTAACGGTGATGATCGCCGCGAGAGTGGCCATGAACGAACGGGACATACGTTCCTCCTTAACGAGCGAATTGGACGGGTTGTGAAAACGCCGTGGCCCATCGTCAAAAGCTGATGATACCCCGTTTGCTGAGCGTGGTGCCCATTATGCAAACTACCGCCTGAGCACCACTCCAGTTGTGCTCAACAGCCATTTTAATGGGGTCTTCCGGGAAACTAGTGGGTAGATTCATCAATGGTGCAACCAAACAGCGCCACGAGGAACCTCCGCTCGGGCTCGACGAAAGGGGCCGCCCCTACCACCATCACCTTCGCATCGCCCCCAGAAACGCTGGGCGAGG
>JAJSAJ010000199.1 GCA_024274855.1 Planctomycetota bacterium
GTAGGAGGAAGGAATGCCGCGGTCGCTCATGGTTATTGTGATTTGGTGCAACGCCTCCGGTAGTGATGTCCAGAAATCCCAGTTGTTTCGAGCACTTCGCAAATTGGTTCGGGGATCGCGTTTGACGGCATGGTTGAGGTCAGGGAACTTCAACGGATAGCGAAGGAAGAAGACGGGCGTGTTGTTGCCCACCAAGTCCCAGTTTCCCTCCTCGGTATAAAACTTGACAGCGAAGCCGCGGATATCACGTTCGGCGTCGGCCGCACCGCGTTCGCCCGCCACCGTAGAAAAGCGTGTGAATAGCTCGGTTTCTTTCCCTACAGCAGAGAAGATCTTTGCCTTGGTATAGCGCGTGATGTCATGGGTGACGGTGAACGTTCCGTAAGCCCCGGAACCCTTCGCATGCATGCGACGCTCGGGGATGACCTCTCGATCGAAATGTGCGAGTTTTTCCAGGAACCAGACATCCTGCAGCAGCATCGGGCCGCGCGGGCCGGCGGTCAGCACGTTCTGATTGTCGGCGACGGGAGCGCCGGCGTTGTTGGTCAGTTTCTTCGAGTTACTCATATTCCTTCTCCTTCATTTCATATCAACCGCGTTTCGAACCGTGTGCACCAAGCTTCCCCGGGAAATCGCGGAGTGGCGGGATCGCCCAAGCCGCAATGTAATGGCAAGCAGGAACAAGTTACTTCTTTTTTTCTTTCCGGCACTTCGGGCACATCCCCATGAACTGAACGGAAAAATCGCAGACGTCAAATCCCTGTGGTTTCCCTTTGGGTAACGAAATGTTGTCCAAATCGGGACTCTCCAGATCCACAATCTTGTTACATCGGATGCAGACTAAGTGGTGGTGGCGATGAATCATGCCGTCAAACCTTGCGATTGCGCCTGGGTGGTGAACACGGCGGATCAATCCGAACTCGACCAGAGTATCGAGGACCCGATAGACGGTCCTTCGTGAAATCCGCGGGCTCTGGTCTTGAACTGCCTCAAAGACCTGATCCGCAGTCGGGTGGTCGCTTCGTAGCAGCAACGTCTCCAGTACCGCGCGCCGTTGGCTTGTGAGGGGAATCCCCCTTTCACGGCAGATTCGGTGCAACTTCTTCAATCTGTCTCTAGCGTTTCCGCTCATAAAAGACATCTTATGTTAGTTAGCATATTATGTCAACACGGGGAAGTCGGGGAAAACTCCGGCGCTAACACGATGGCAGGCGAAAATCCCGTGACAACTACCTGGTTTCTTCGTCTGGCGTCCGAGATACCTATTCAGGCAGTTCTTCGTCCTTGGTTTCCGGAGCAAAGATCAGCAGTACCAGACCGACCAGGAACAGCGAGGCCATGATGGTAACCGCCCAACGCAGACCGATAACGTTGCGGAGTTGGCCGCGGACCAGCAGCATCAGCGCCGAGACGAACCGTCCCACATTGAAGCAGAAACTGGCTCCTGTTGCCCTCAATCGCGTCGGAAACAATTCGGGAAAGTAGATTGCATAGCCGGCATGCATGCCGACAACGAAAAATGCCGTTACCGGCAGCATAACCAACGTATGCCAGTAAGCCTGGCACCCCAGGAAGGTGATGGGAACGACAATCAACGCGCCGATGTGATAGAAGGCGAAGGCCGTTCGCCGATTGGTGAGCATCGTGATTGGTGCGAACAGCAACAAGCCGGCCAGTCCACCCGTGAAGTTCATGATCAGGTAGGCGAAGCTGGCAGCGCTGCGACTCTCTTCGGCGGATACAGTGTCACCGAGCACTTCCTTAACCAGTTCCGGCCCCCATGCATAGATTCCCCAGTAGGTACCAAGTCCGACCGACGCCAGTCCCAGGCCGATTAGTGCCCGACGTCTCCAGGGCCCCGGCCCCAGCAACTCGCGCAAGCTTCCACGTTTCGGTTCACCTTCCGAATCGTCCGTGGCTTCCGCCCTTGTCGCTTCCCACTTCTCCGATTCCTTGAGACTTATCAGAACCCAAACGACCAATAAGCCGGGCAGTAAACCGACTAGAAATGCGGATCGCCAGTCGGTGGCACTCGGGAGCAACATCCCAATTCCGGCGGCAAGGACGGCGCCGAAAACGCCGGATGCATGGAAGATGCCCCCCGCCATTGCTCGAGCTTTTTTCGGAAAGACCTCTGCGACGAACGATGCAGCAATCGCCCACTCGCCCGCGACGCCCATTGCAACAAAGAACCGCAATGCCACGATATGCCATGGCGACTGAGCAAAGTAGTGCAGGCCGGTAAAGATCGAATAGGTAAGGATGCTCCAAACCATGCTCTGACGACGTCCAATTCGATCAGCCAGGATACCAAACAGCAGCCCACCAAAAGCGCCACCGATCAGAAACGACGCGAAACCGACGTTTCCAAACCAGTCAACGGCCGGATTGTCCTCGGCCACATGCAACAAATCCGCCATGGCTGGCGACTTGAAAACGGCAAAGATCTGGCCTTCGAATGTGTCGAATGCCCAGCCGAGGCTCGCAATTACAAAAACCAGCCACTGGTACCGTGAGATACCTTCGTACCAGCGGCCATCCGCGTTTTTCAGTTCATGCATGCGATCATGTCCTTCGATGCGTGTTGTCTGGCAGCGGCCGTTCGTATTCGGTTATGGCCCCGCCACATTCGTCTCCACCGTGGCAAGTTCCTCATCTGTAAAATACGACCATAGCACGATGCCACCGGGAATCAGAGCAACCGGTTTTGTAACGGGCTTTCGGTTGCTTTTTTGGCCAGGATCTGTTATCACGCGTGTGGTTGCATTGTCGTCGCGCCGGTCAGGCGCTCGCCTAGTGTACTTGATTTATCGGTAGCCGTGTGCGACCGATCGCGAGCAGAAGCGTTTATTTTGGACGGAGCGTGTCAGCCGAATGCCCCTTTGCGCCGTTGGCATCAAGTGCCAAAAATAGACGTGGAGCATGGACCAAGCCGTGGCCGCCTCAAAGTGTGGCTGATCTATGCGGATTTTCTCGGCGCCCGAGCGCCCCGAACGTGGCCCAAAGATCCGGAATGGGCCGGCGGTATTCTGGTCTACTTTGAGATTGACTGGGAAACGTCACTCGACCATGCTTGTCGCGGTGTCGTGCGTCACAAGCGGCCCCAGGAAAGCACTCGATTCGACTGGGCCAAATGGGTCGTGCGAACACCCGGGTCGGATCGATCGCAAGCCCAGTTTCGCATATCCGACAGCACCAGGGTAAGCGAAGTTGATTTTCGATCCGCCCTCCAATGAGGAAAGCACTGAACGACATGGAACGCGGCGAGCATCCTATCCGCGCATGACGTCAGTCATGGCAACCGGTTCGCCCGTCTCGATGGACCGCTGGGTGGCCAGACACATGGCAACTGCCCACTTGCCGTCCTCGCCGGTGCACGGAATCGGTTTGTCGACGCTAATTGCAGCAACCATGGCGGCTATCTGGTCTTCCAGTTCGAACAGCTCGCCGGCAGGCCGATCGATCGGCAGTTCCCTCAACTGCTCGCCATCAAATACTTTTAAGAAAAAAGAAGGATGTGTGGTGCGGTCCATGTCGCCGCTCCAACTGGCCCAGATGGCGCCCTTGGTTCCGGTCAGTTTCACCGTCTGATGATGCTCGAATGCAGCTAGAGTTTGCGAGACGACCGCATACGCACCACCGCTGAATTTCATGATCGCGCTGCAATTGTCCTGCAACTCGGGATGGTCCGGCTGGCGTGAATTGCCAGCGGCGTAGACCGTTTCCGGCTCGCCAACCGAGCTCAGATACCAGCGTGCCAAGTCGAAAAAGTGGATTGGCTCTTCCAGAATCCAGTCACCAACGCGGGCGATGTCAAACCGCCAACCATCCGAGCCCTGCCGATACGGGTTCCGTGATAATTCGACCAATACATACTGTGGCTCGCCAACCACACCGTCATCAACCAGGTTCTTGACCTTGCCCCACAACGACGACAGGCGGAACTCGTGGTTGATCGAAATCCGCAGACTCTTCGCCTTGGCCAATCCCAGCACGTCGTCACATTCACGCATCGTCAAGCACATCGGCTTTTCCAGCAATAGATGTTTGCCCGAGTTGAGTACGGCAGTGGCAACTTCGTGATGCAGGCGATTCGGTACGATGACATCAACCGCGTCCAGGTCGTCCCGCTCGACCAATTCGCGATAATCGCTCAGTACGGTCACATCAGAATGCGTCTTGCACGCCGCTGCCCGAGCCTCCTCGGACCGTTCGGCAATTGCCACAAGCTGCGCGCCTTTCGTCTTCGCAATCGACGCGGCATGATGTTGTCCCCAGGCACCGTAACCGATCAGGCCGAAGCGAACGGGCGATTCCGGCATGGTTTTCCCCTCTTTTGTTAGTTGCCGCGGATTCTCAAGCCGCGTTGAATTCTCCATGGCCAGAGCATATCCGCACAAGTACCACCGGTCAAACCCGGGCTCTCCTGGCCTCCCAATCTTTCTAATTGAAATGCGAGCTTCTTGGGCAAATGCATGCACAAATGCTGTGCAGCGTTTGGAGGCAATCGGCCGTGCGGCCGTTTTTTGGACTTTTGTGAATTGCGATTAATGCCTCACTTTTGCCTATTGGGAGATGTCGACGGCAAACTCGGAGCAGGCTCTTGGCACGTCGATTGCGTATGCCTCATGGCGGACTTCGCGATTGGGACGACCAGTTGTGCGGAGGGTGTTATTGCGCGCGTCGAGCAGACAATGTCTTCGTGCTGTCGGGCAGCAGAGCTGCCAAGGCTTTAGAACCGCCGTTTAGAACCGCCGTTTGGACCCGCGTGGCCCGTTCTCGTTGATCGCTAACTGTTTTTCAAGACCTCAACCGTTTTTCAGGCTTGCACTATAGGGAAACGACATGGCTTTCAAGCTATACCGCGGCTACGAATTACTTTTCGTTGTCGTGCTGACTCTCGGCGTCATCAGTATCTCCACCTATGCGACTGCTGCGGATGTCGACCAGCCGCCTGCCGCTGCCGATCGCACTGAGCAGCCGGCACAGGCGTCTCCAGCAGAGGGTGAGGTGGCGGACGTAGCGTCCCCGACGATCGCTGAAAATTCCTACGCCATCGACAATCTGACGTTACTACTTGCGGCGGTGCTGGTCATCTTCATGCAGCCTGGTTTTGCCCTGGTGGAATGCGGATTCAACGAATCGAAGAACGCGGTCAACATTCTTTTCAATAATTTCATGGACCTGTGCATAGGTGTCTTGCTGTTCTACATCGTGGGATACAACTTGATGTACGGGACGGACATTGCGGGTGGGTTCTTTGCATGGGGCGGTTTTGGGATCAGCCAGACACTCGGCGACGGGCAGGTCATTGGTGCGGGTACATTGCACCCACAGGCCGACTGGCTTTTCCAGGTCGCGTTTGCCGCCACAGCGGCGACGATCGTGTCCGGTGCGGTTGCTGGTCGGATGAAGTTTAGTGCTTATCTTGTCTACAGCGCGATCATTACCGGCTTGATCTACCCGATCAGCGGGTTCTGGAAATGGGGTGGTGGCTGGCTCGACATGCTTGGCTTCCACGATTTTGCCGGTTCTCTAATCGTGCATTCCGTTGGTGGTTTTGCAGGGCTCGCCGGCGCGATCGCGTTGGGTCCGAGACTTGGGCGCTATTCCAAGACGGGAAAGTCACAGGCCATTCTGGGGCACAATCTGCCTCTGGCCACGCTTGGCGTCTTCATACTGTGGGTCGGATGGTATGGCTTTAATCCGGGCAGCCAGCTGGCCTTCACGGGGACGGCCAATACCGATGCCACGGTTCTGATTGCGGTAAACACGACGCTCGCCGCAGCCGCCGGGGGATTTCTTGCAATGCTCAGCAGTTGGGTCCTTTTCAAAAAGCCTGACTTGTCAATGACATTGAATGGCACGTTGGCGGGACTTGTCGGTATCACGGCGAACTGCGATTGTGTTACGAACAACTCGGCGCTGATTATCGGTGCCGTGGCAGGGATCCTGGTTGTCGGCGGCGTTGTCCTTCTTGACAAGCTCCATATCGATGATCCGGTCGGGGCATGGCCGGTGCACGGTGTTTGTGGTGTTTGGGGTGGGATTGCTACCGGGATCTTCGGCGCCGGCAAGAGTCTCATGCCCCAGATCGTTGGATCGTTGGTTATTCCGCTATGGGCGTTTGGAACGATGTTCACCATCTTCATGATCCTGCGGGCCGTTGGCATGCTCCGCGTCTCCAAGGAAGAGGAGATCGAGGGACTGGATATTGGAGAACACGGAATGCACGCTTACGGCCTGGCAGAGAAGTGAGTCATAAACGATGAAGAAAATTGAAGCGATTATTCGCCATCACAGGCTGGATGAGGTCAAGGACGCTCTGACCGAAAAAGGATTCCACGGCATGACCGTGACGGAAGTCCAGGGGTTTGGGCGTCATAAAGGCAAGACGGAAACGTACCGCGGTGCGGAATACGTTGTCGAGTTCCTGCCTAAGCTCAAGATCGAGGTCGTTGTCCGAGCCGAGGACGCGCAAAAGGTCGTGGAGACGATTATGAACTCGGCGCGCACCGGAAATGTTGGCGACGGCAAGATCTTCGTCAGCGATCTGACTGGCATCGCGCGTATTCGTACTGGTGAATCCGGGACGGATGCGATTTGATTCTTGCGACCTCGTGCGTGGCGAGGGTCAACCGTTTGTGTCGGCAGTGTAACCCGCCGACCGCTCGACGTTCGCGTCGCCGCGACAGGTTGGACGGTGACGCTATTTTCGCATTTGTTTCAGCCGTTATTCGGTGTTACTTCGCCGGCACCAGCGCCGCGTTGCCGCGTCGCTGAGCTACTTGCTTGAGCAACTGTATTGCAGCCTGCCGAATCTTCGGTTCGGCCTGGACTTCCAGGAAACTGCTTCTGGCTCGCCATGTCGTGTAGCCGCCCAATTCAAACTGGTCGGGAGGTGGCAGGTATCCTGCATACCCGTTGGCCAACTCGATATTGAATGTCGGTTTCAGTGGACTCTGTTTCTTGATCGCCAAGCCAGTGTTTCCGTAGACTTCGCATGGGAAAGCAGCTATTCCGAGTTGGCCGATTCGGATTGCCTGGAGTTTCACGTCATGGGTTGACGGCCATTGGTCCATTAACAGGGTTTCGCGTGCATAGACCTCCGGAATCGTGGCCGGCAGGCGGTAGCCCAGTTTCGCCAGCAGCTTCTTCGCGTCGGCCACTTCCTGCTGCGTCGGCTTTCGCACACCGAGTGCCAGAGTGCGTTCCGCCATCACGATCGGTACCCAGTCGTAGTACTCGATTGTGCGGTAGGCTTCGAATGCCGCTTGTGCCACATCGTTGCCGACTGTCATACGATCGTATTTCCTGGGTGGATTGACAAAGTCGCAGCAATTCGCATCGCCACTTGTCCCGTTGGCAATCATGGCAACAAACGACGGCGAGTTATTTTCGGCACCGATCAGTTGGCCGATCCGCTTGGCAAACACGGCGAAATAGTCGGCTGACAAACCTGGAGCACCTGCATAATGTGTCGAATAGGCCGCCAGAATGGCAACCGGTTTTCCGTCGAGTGACTGCACGGACAATACAGGCACCTCAGTGTCCGCCACGCCCGTTCGGCGAATAGCGTTTGGGTTCTGATAGCCAGGATTCATCTGAGCACGATCGTTCGATGTGCCGCTGAACGGATTTGTAGCCGCCGTCCCGGGCTTCATCAAGAAACGACGGCAGAAGACGTTCTTCGGATCCTTACCAACGGCCCAGCCAATACGTGCGGTAGCCAAACGCTTGCACGCCTTTTCAATTCCTTCAGCGATCCGATGCCAAAGATACTCCGCATACTCGTCGTTTTGTCCGCTTCCAAGGACCGAGCAGACTGACGGAGTCGAATGGGCATGCGTGGCCGAGATTAGGATGCGATCGACAGGTATACCGGTCTTTTGTTCCGCAGCGGCTTTAGCTTTGTTCATCAGGCTGCCTGGAATCACACAGTTGTCGACAATAGCAAAAGCGATTTGCGTGCTACCATCGTCCAACACCAGACAGCGCGCGTGCAATCGGTCGGTGATCGTCGACGACTTGCGTTCGCACATACCCCCATTGACGATCACGGGCAATTTCCGCGGAGTGACATCGATCGCGTACGCTCCGGCGCGGAACGTGTTTCCCTGTGGTAACTTGCCGATCACTGGGGCGATCTGAACAAGGGTAAACAATACGGTCCCGAAAAGGACGAACCGCCAACTCGATCGACAGTGTGATGAACGCGAATAAGTTCGGCTAGCCATCGGGAGATCTCCTGGTGCTTTAGCAAAGCGAAGAATGCGGGACACTAAGTTCTTTTCACACGAATAATCCACGATGTTCTCGGCGTGGCCAACCCGAAAATCGAGTTCTGGCGCCGTACCAAGTTATCCGGGCAAGGAACCCTGGTTGCTGCCATCAAAGCGTATCACGTTGCCCCACGGTCCGTCAAATGTGTCTCTGTTTCCTTCCCAAATCACTTTCTGCACGGTAATGGAACTCTATTCCGATAATTCTGTGGAGCGCAAAGCGACGGTTTCGAGCTTCGAATCGAGCTTGAGCCTCTGTCTCAGAACCCGGAGAAGCGGTGTTTTCGAGAGGTTGAAGCTACCACTGAGCCTCTTGTTTTGTTGACCAGAACGGCTCGGCAGGAGCCTCGCCCTGGCGTTTTGAGACAAGGCCTAGTAGGGATTTGAAGGCATCATATCCCATGCTTCGAGTGTTGTGATCTGAGCCGGCCCTCCAAGGGAGAAGACGGTGACCCCGATACTCTCTTTCCGAGATGGATAGATGCGACGCATCACGGCTTGGCGGTCATTGGCAAACACTTCCACAACGGACTTGTCGACAAACACACGAATCCGCAATGGTTCGCCCGGCTTGAGGTCCAGCGGTCCCGCCTCGACGCTCTTCGGCCCTTCGGTCAAGCTGGATTTCGTCGTGTCGATCTTCAACTGTTTGTCAATCGCATCGTAGAAAATACGAGTTTGCTCCTGACCGTCGGGCGAGCAGCAGACGTTTACGCCGAACTGTGTCGCGTCTTCGGTTCGCATCTCCAGAGCCAGCTCGATACTGTTTCCGTCGACGCCTTTGAGGGGCAATTCCGAATTGGCGGCGATCTTAAGATCTGTCATTGTTTTTCCGTTATAGCGCAACTGCGTGATCTCCTTCGGTGGGTTCATGCGCAGCGATCCATCTTCACTCAACGTGAGGACTCGCGGAAGGCTCATGGTGCCGGACCACCCGAAGTCCATTCGCGTCTTGAATCCAGGGCTGTCAAAGATCCACGCCCACATGATCCGCCGGCCCTGATCGTCCGATAGGCTTTCGGGGGCGAAAAACGAGTTATCGACCCAACTCATTTTCTCGTGAAATGTTGGATGAAACGCCTCGTTCTTCCATTCGCCAAGGTAGTAGCGGCAGCCAAGCTTGTGGCTGATGCAAAGCAGCATGCGTTTGTCACCGATCCGAAAAAAATCAGCACACGAAACGTCTTCATCGATCGACACACCCTCGACTCGGTTAGCCATCAAATCGCCGACATATTTCCACGGGCCGGCCAAGCTGGCGGACTTGGCTACCGCAGGCCGCTGTCCGCCGAAAATGGCGTAGTATGTGTCCCCCTCGAGCCATCCGTACGGATCCCACGAACGGTATCTGTCGTGGTTCGCGTCGCCGGGTTGAGTTTTCGGAGTGATCGGATTGGAATCGAGTTTCTCCCAGGTGTTCAACGCGTCGTCCACGGCAACGGCCATGGCGTTGCCTTGACCAACCTGGTGATAGCACATTGTCGGGCGACCATCCTTGTTGATGGAACAGTTTCCGCTGAACATACCGGAAACCAGCCCCGTTGGATGATGGCGCCAATGGAACAGATCCGTACTGGAGACATGGCCCCAGTTATGTCCTCGTGCGTCTTGGAAAATATAGAACAGATGGTACCGCCCCTTCCAGAAGATCGCGCCGTTCGGATCGAACGGCATGCAGCGTCCTTCCGGGGCAACGAAGTGGTATCCCGGCCGGTAGGGATCGGCCAGCAAATGCTCGCGGAGTGCCCGGGCGACTTCATTTGCTTTGTCCTGACCAAGCGAGGCCGATCCCATGCCCGGTACCGGTCTGGATGCCATCATGTAGGCGCCCGCCTTATCGAGATGGAGTCGACCGCCATCGACTCTCGCATCATCGAACAGGCAAGTGTTTGGAAATCTCCGCATCCGATCGTTGGAATGCCCCTTTTCGAAGTCCCACCACGCACAGGGCTCGGGATCTGATATCTGGTTGGGGCGTAACGAGGCAATCTGTTCCGCATCGAGGGCCATGTTGTAAATACGAGCGTCGTCAATCGAACCGGTAAAGAATCGATTTTCCGGCCGGGCATCGGTGTGGCGCAATCCCAACAACACAAAGCAGTCACTGCCAAACCGCTCGGAGTCGCTAGCCGTGTATTCGGCATACTTATGACCGTTGCGATAGATCGTGACCTGTTTATCTTTGTAGACTATCGCGACTTGGACCAGCGTCTGGCTGTCAGCTGACTCGGTCGGCCAATCGTCCTGAGCCTTTTCGGTTCGGCGAAACGCATTACTGCCGGCCATCCATTTGGATCTGGAAAGCTCGCCCAGTACGATCGCATCAAAAACTCCCCCCTGTTTTTCAATCGTCAGCACGCTCCCGCCATGTTGCTGAAGATTGGCCGGAGCGACCCAAGCAACGAGTGTTTTGTCGGCAAGCCCCGCTGGCTCCGCACTTCGTGCTGCAATGGGACCAATCGCCGCAACCAGGGCCGGCAGCAGCAGTAGCGTCGTCCATCGCATCCTCGAGACCATGAAGCGGTTCTCCAGGAGCCGAAGTGAGCCTTTTTTCATGGTATTCTCTTTCGTCCCACGGGGATTGCGTCGAGTGTCAAATGGCATCACAATACACAACGGGCGGCAGGGCACCGCCCAACTTCGAGTTACCGCTCGCCGGTGGTTCGCTTCCAAGGGGTCAGACCCATTTTCGGCGACAAAATGCGTTTGCGTAAATGAACGCTTTCTCCGCCGAAAATTGCGTCAGACCCCAGCGGCGTGAACGGCTACCAATAACTTAACCCTATTTGGTGTTAGTCATACTGTGAAAACTGCTGGTGACGCGGAAGTCGCCCGCATATTCGCGTAGAATATCAGAGGCGAATCACAATGGCCACTCGGCGCTCAATCATCAACAAGACTATTCAGGATTATCGCACTTGCTGGAAAGATCTGGCGCTGACGGATGTTACGTACAAGATTATCGCTTTTGTACTGCTAACACCACTAGTGGGAATCGTTTTCCGCACGTTGCTTGCTTTCTCGGGCAAGAAAGTTCTCGCCGACCAGGACATCTTAGTCTTCTTCCTGGGACCGGTGGGGTGGATCTGTTTCATTCTGGTTGGTGCGATGGCACTCGGTATTGTTGCCTTGGAGCAAACGGCATTAATCGGCATCCTGGCTGCTTCTCGCGGGCGGCAGTGTATCGGGGTAATCGGCGCTGTTCGGTTCACGTCAACCAACGCCTGGCCGGTGATTCAGGTTACGGCTCGTATTGTTGCTTGGACGCTTTTGACACTCGCTCCGTTTCTGGCTGTTGCCGGCTTGACCTTTCTCACATTGCTTACCGACTATGACATCAACTTCTACCTGAAGGAAAAGCCCCCTGAGTTTCTGATTGCTGTAAGCATTGGCGGTCTCCTTGTCATCGTATTGGTTGCTGTACTGTTGCGTCTGCTTACGAGTTGGTTTTTTGCGTTGCCATTAGTTCTATTCGAGGATATTCGACCGTCCAATGCGCTAGGTGAAAGTCGCGCCCGAGTTTGTGGCCAGCGCCGGTCCATCCTGCTGTGGATCGCAGGCTGGTTGGTGGCGACATTCATTGTGTCGATGGGGACGACGACGCTGGTTATCTGGCTGGGACGTTTCTTTGTTCCTCGTGCGACAGGCTCCGTTGCCTTGTTGACCGTGGCCATCGGCATGGCATTGATTTTGTGGTCGAGTGTGGGCTTGGCTGTAAACCTGCTCAGCAACACGACTTTCGCAGCAATGTTGTTCAACCTCTACCTCGAGATTGGCAGCAAGGAGCATTTCACGTTACCGAAAGTGAGCGTCGACGACCAAACGCAAGTGAGTGCAGGTTTTAAACTGACTCGCATGCGGTTGCTTGCCGCGAGCATTGTCGGCATCATCCTGGCGACTGGAGTTGGCGCAATGATAATCCGATCGGTTCACGTGGTTGATAATGTCGCGATCATGGCACACCGGGGAGCTTCCGCTGGTGCGCCGGAAAACACAATGGCTGCCGTGAAGCGAGCAATAGAAGAGCACGCGGACTGGGTCGAAATCGATGTCCAGGAAACGGCCGACGGAGAAGTCGTCGTTTACCATGACAGTGACTTCAAGAGACTGGCAAACGTTGACCTGAAGATCTGGGACGCGACGATGGACGACTTGAAGAAAATCGACATTGGCAGCTGGTTTTCGCCGGAATTCAAAGACGAACGCGTTCCCACGCTTGCCGATGTCTTGGACGTGTGCCGCGGGAAAATCGGTGTTAATATCGAACTGAAGTATTACGGACACGACCAGCAACTGGAGCAGCGAGTTGCCGATATCGTGGAAACGCACAAGATGGCATCAAATATTATCCTCATGTCGTTGAAGATCGACGTGGTCAAGAAGATGAAGGCGATTCGGCCCAGCTGGAAAGTTGGGCTATTAATGTCGGTCTCGGCGGGCGGCATGAAGAACGAGGATGTCGATTTCCTGGCAGTCAACGCGGCTTTTGTCGATCGAGCTTTCATTCAGTCCGCACACAAGGACCGTATGAAAGTCTACGTCTGGACCGTGGACGACGTGCCCACCATGTCAATAATGATCGGCCGTGGGGTTGACGCCTTGATTACCAATGAACCGGCATTGGCTCGATCCGTGCTGGAAGAGCGAGCTCGGATGGCGGCCCCGGAACGGTTGTTGTTGGAATTGGCCGACATGTTCGGCGTGAATCCGGAAATCGCCGATCAATAGTGTCGACAAGACCGTTTCAACATGAGAGGTTCGCCGGATTATTGTCACTGCTGGATTGCAACTGAGATTCAACGGGACAAAACCTGCGAAGCCAAGCAGGATCCAAAGCGGCTGATTTCCCACCGGAATTGATTCGAGACACGACCAAAGATGGGTCGTAAAACGGGCGTGTGAACAACAGCTCGGGCCGTGAACAAACGGTGCGAGGTGACTCGGGCCAACGCTTTGTCAAATCCGAGGAGTTCGAGGGTGATGTGTTCTTGCACGGATATCCTCGCGGTTCCAGATGTGGCCCCCCGCGCGCAGGCTTTGGCACAGTAAGTTTTTTAGTCGGACGCTTTCCCGAGGCAGACGCCAGAGAAGGCGGGATTTGGGAGACCGCTGGGCCACTTGGCTAATCCGTCAGCACGATTCCAGCAATTCCCCGCAGACAAGCAGCATGCGAGGTAGATGAAACGGGCCTTTCCAAAGGTTTCCCTTCAGCGGAACGCTCAGGCGGCCATCACGGTGAAGATAGCCATACCACTCGCCGTACTCGGGATCCGGAAAATGCTGGAACGACCAGTTATGAACCAGCGTATGCCAGTCCGCGTACTTCGCCTGTCCGGTCAATAGCCATGCGAAAAGCGTGGCGATGATCGTTTCGTTGTGTGGCCACCAGAACTTCATATCGTGCCAGTATTCCTGGACCGGCAAACCATGAACGTCAACGAAGTACAACATCCCTCCGTATTCACCATCCCAGCCTCGATGCCACATCCAGTCGAGCATCGTGCAGCCCAGATCAATCAGTCCTTGATCGCCACGGTACTTGCCCTCGGCCATGATGAACCAGGCCCCTTCGATGGCATGGCCCGGATTCAGTGTGCGCCCGTCGAAATGATCAATTAGTTCACCATTGGGACCAACCGTTTCCATCACGCATTGAATATCCGCCTTGACATGATAACGGCGAATCATTTCGATGCTGCGATCGATCCACTCGTCCGCATCACTCAGACTGATCGATTCTCGTAGTTGTTGAGCCGTGTTGATAGTAATCATCGGAAACCCGATTCCGCGAGTTGGCCGGACGCCGGTGAACTTTGGCGCAACACTTTCGGGATTCAGATTGTGATCGATAAAACGTCGAAACGTCCGGCGTGCTTTATCCGCGTACTCTTCACTGCCAGACGCCTTGGCCAGTTCTCCGTAGGCAATGGATGCGAAGCTCTCGGAGAATGCATAACGCCGTTTTCGGATCGGATCGCCTTCGCGCGTAACATGAAACCACATTCGACCGTCGGACGGATCGAAGCAATGCCGATCGACAAAGTCGACTCCATGCTGGGCTAATTCCAGCCATTCGGTGCGTCGCTGGACATTGTTATAGAGCTCGCCAAACATCCACGCCGTTCGCCCCTGCTGCCAGACTCCTTTGTCGGTGTCGATGACCGTACCGTTACGATTCACACACTCCATAAATCCGCCATATTCTCGATCGACTGCATGCCGCGTCCAGAATGGCACCACATCATCGAGCAA
>JAJSAJ010000200.1 GCA_024274855.1 Planctomycetota bacterium
AGTCATACAACGTAAGACTCAAGAGCAGTGGTGTCCAGCCAGGCAGCTAGCAAAGAAAGCCTCACACCATTCCAAACCGATGGTGCGAGGCTTTCGCATTGAGCAGTCGGCGTTCGACGGGAAAAACGCCGAATCGATAAAAGCTAGAAATTGTACTCTTTGTTTTTGGGATCGAAGTCTTCGTCGGTCAATCCAACATTCAGCTTCAGTTTCAAGAAAGTGTATTCCTCAAGCAGCACCGGATCGCCACCCGGCCGCGCCGGCCACGTGTAGGCCGCATAACGCAGCGGCACATTGTACTCGTCGTCGATGAAAATCTGCGCGATATGAAAGTCGAAATAGGGTCGGGGCAACGGATGCGTGACCTGCAGCATCGTACACGTTCGCCCGTTGATTTTTGCCCCTTTGCGGCACTCAACTTGACACTCGCCACGAGCTCGGTCACGAACCCCTTTCTCCAACAGACGGGTAATCAACGTCACAAGACCGATTTCAGTGATCGGATAACGATTGCCACGCATGGCCATCGGCCCGGACGGATTCAACCAGACAGAACCGAACTTGCCCATCATCGAATCACGCCGCTCATGGGCCAGCAGTTTGTCGTCATTCTGTCCCCGGACGTAAATGACCTCGCGTCCTCGAATCGCCGCGGGCTTCAGAAAATACAGGTAAACCGAGAAAGGAACGACGACTTGATTGTTTACCCGCTGTTCATTTCGAATCTTGGCAAACATGTACTCGTACTCACCCAACTTATTGCCAAGTCGCTCACGTTTGACCATCACGCACGTGTAGTCCTTCAGATTCTGGTTCATCGATTTCAGGCCGTCTTTGGCCAACACGATCGCAGGATCCAACGGGTGCCGAGCAGCATTCGCCGCCTCGTTCACGTTGGCTTTGGAGACCCGGTACAAGGGCTCCTGCAGCCGATTGGTACGCTGCGTAGCCTCCTGGCCCAACAGGCCAGTGCCGCTCGCCAGCACGCTTATGGCAGCAACCCAACAGGCACCCTGGATGGAAAATCGTCCTAACATTCTCGTAAGCCTCATTCGAGTCACTCCTTGCCGAAAGAGAAAACAGCCGCACACGCCACGCGCGTGCCGTGCTGGCGGGCTTCTCACTCCTCCCTGACGTGAACTAATAACACTATGTGCGCTGAAGCGAGCAATTCTCGCGCCAAATCAAGCGTCCCAGAATGGACACTACCTTCCGAACGACCAAAATCACCCCGATTGGGAAACTTGTGTCTTGTCTCCATCGCCCAATGAAGATCAATCAACAGGTACCCGCGTTGTAAATATCGCCCTGCCACCACGGAATAATTACAATCTACGGCAAATGGCCTGCAGTTTGCCTGACTGCGAAACTCCTCCTAACATGCCGAGACCGCAACGAAATGAGACAGATCACTGCCATATCGACAAGTCGTCCGCATTTGTGCCGCTGCCGCATTGACAGGTTCCTACATTGTCGTTCATTCTACCGACTGGGCCAACGATGGGCGAGACGAGTTTTCCAGGGAAACGTATACAAATCTGGCGACCGGGAATTGCTCCTGCCGAAATTTGCGGCGGGTGGAGTGCGATCTCCGTTGCATTTTTTGACGCCGCACAACGATCCCAATGCTTTGCGAAGTGCTTCCCTCAAAGCCCGAACCAAGACACCCCTCACAAGAGCGATTGCGCCGGTACGCACCAATCGGGTCGGTGTCCCGGACGTGAATCCTCAAACACGGAACGTTACGATGACAAACCAGCTGACAATCCAGAAAATCGTGTCCACGCTATTTACGCAAAACGCGTACATTCTCCAGTATCCAGGCCGAGACGATTGCGTTGTCGTTGACCCGGGTTTCGATTCCGAGCAAATTCAGGACCATTTGACCAGTCATAACCTGGTACTGAAAGCGATATTAAACACACACGGTCACGTGGATCACATTGCAGGAAACGGGTTGCTCAAGCAATGTTGGCCAGACTGTCCGATCGTAATTGGTGCGAAGGATGCGGAAAAGCTGCAGGACACCTACCAGAACTTATCTGCCCAATATGGTGCCGGCATTGTCAGTCCGCGGGCGGACCGAGAGGTGGATGAGCGAAGCCGGTTCGAAGCTGCTGGAATCCAACTGGATGTACTCGAAACGCCTGGCCATACGTGCGGCCACGTCGTTTATGTCTGGAAAGCGGGAACTCCATGGATCGCGTTGGTCGGTGACGTCTTGTTCCAAGGAAGCGTCGGGCGAACCGACTTTCCCGATTCCGACAC
>JAJSAJ010000201.1 GCA_024274855.1 Planctomycetota bacterium
CACTCTTCCGCGTACAGACCCCCATGGGCTTGTCCCATGGGTGAATCAGTCTCGCAGCTAAGGACTGTCGCACTCTTCCGCGTACAGACCCCCATGGGCTTGTCCCATGGGTGAATCAGTCTCGCAGCTAAGGACTGTCGCCGCACGAACGCCCCCCAGCAAACGCGACAACAATTGATTCGCCAGCCCTAAAGCGTAGCATACGATAGCTTGCTAAACCGCCCGATGAACATGTGCCGAGTGGGGTCCACGCGCCCCGAGCCACAGGTTGGTCCTGGCAACTCTTGGGCCGCCGATCGTTTTGACTCGCGCAACAACAACCGGCAACACCGAATTAAAGATACAACCGCCATAAGTGGAGGTGGGTGTTCGAATCCGATTCACTGTCGAGCCGGCCACTGTCGAGCCGGTTGCCGGAGAAGTGGGGGTAGGCGAGTCGTGCAGAGATTATTTCTTGCGGTGTCGGATCTTGGCGCGCATCCGACGTTTCTTGCGTCCGATTTTTCGACGACCTTTTCCTGTTTTCTTCGTGCCCACGCAGGGTCTCCTCTTGGGATCGGGGGTCCATGTGTTAAAAAAGCAGTCGCCCGTTCAACCGTACGGTCCATCGTGAACCGACTGTCAAATCGGCCTTGATTCACTCTGTGGAGGGGTATTCTTGCCGCGTCCCGATCACGCTCGAATTGGCCAGCGAAAACACGGCGCCGCTGTAAGGCGACAGTCTAACATGTCATTTCGGGGGAGGGCAAGGGAGGCAAACGAGGAACGGGCCGGTTCGAATAAGGTCCGGTCGAGACGCCAAGGCTTTATCGGACTGCGAGCGCGTAAGAAAACCTGCCTTGGACTCGATACGGCACACGCGGTGTACGCCGGGCCCTGCCCCCCAGCAGTCCGTTGACCGACTGAAGAACCTGGCTGCGCGTGATCTTCTCCGGGGGCCCGGGCGAGACACTCGTTGGACAACTGTGGAGCCGACTTCCGCAAAGCCCCCTACGTCCAGCTGTCCAAGTCGCGTTTCAACGCCGTATGGATCAGAGTCAGCAGGGTGTTCGGGTCATATGGTTTACGCAGGAAATACGTGCATCCGGCGGCACGGCACCGACGGACCAGGTCGTCTTGATCCGTACCGGTAACGATGAGCACCGGGATATCACAGGTTTCCGGCGAATCCGCCAGTTGTGCGCAGACATCCAAGCCGTTTACGTCCGGCAGGCGAAGGTCCAGGATGATGAGGTCCGGGTGGTTCTGGCAGGCCCATGCGAGTCCCATCCGGCCTTCGAACGCGGCGGCCGTTGAGAACCCCTGCTTTTGGAGGCAGGCGGCCAATACATCCACCTGTGACTGGTCATCATCGACGATCAGAATGGACCATTGCCGGGCTGCGGCTGATTGCTCGGGTTCCATTTGGGCTAGCAGATCAGAGAACATGACCGCACCTACGCTAAAAAGGAGGCAAAAACAGTGGCGAATGCGGCGGTTCGTCCCTTACGGTTTGTAACACAGAAACCTTAGATCGCGATCGAGTCGTTGTCAAACAGAAACCGTTGAAAACAGTCCCCGAACGGCTGTGCATTTCCCCCTGATCCATAGATGGGGCAAAACGATTTTTGTAACATTTTAGCTGAATGGCAAGTGCCGGCGGGACGGGAGTAAAGAGTATAACACTAAACACCACTTATCTTCACTAATCCAGATCGAAGACTCAAGAGAACGTTCCGAGCGCATCTGCCCTTCTCGTTCAACTCTGAACTTGCAGCTTTTCACCGTAGTCTGAGTAGCGCGGATTAATGAAGATGAGTGTTCCAGTCTTCTCGTCCTCCTGTTTGGGTCGTTTCCGATTCAGAAGTTGTTTAAGGTTCGAGAAGTCCTGAACCTCAGCGGCTGCCAATCGGCTAAACAATTACCGATTTCGCACACGTTCTACGGGGGTTCGTTCGTTCCAGTCGATGCCGGACAGGGACGCGAGTGCCAGTTGCAAGGCATGTGTGCCGTCACGGCCATGGCCCTGTGCCTTGAGTGCTTGGTAAAGCTGTCCGGCCAAGGCAAGACCGGGCAGGGCAAGTCCCATGCGATTGGCCGAGTTCAGGGCGATCTCCATGTCTTTGATAAAGTGCTCGACAAAGAAGCCCGGGTCAAACTGATTAGCGATAATGCGCGGGCCAAGGTTCGACAGTGACCAGCTTCCGGCCGCGCCCGAGGCGACCGATTGCATCACGGTGTTCAGATCCAGCCCAGCTCGGTAGGCATACAGGAGTGCTTCGCAAACGCCGATCATATTGGCCGCGATCAATGTCTGGTTGACCATTTTCGTATGCTGTCCGGCCCCTGGTGGCCCCTGGTAAACGACCGTTTTTCCCATCGCTGTCCAGCACGGTTCGAGTGCTTCGACCACCTCACGATCTCCGCCGATCATGATCGACAACCGTGCCTCACGCGCCCCGACGTCTCCGCCGGAAACGGGGGCGTCGATGCTGTGCACCCCCAGAGCCTTTGCAGCTTCAGCGATCTCGATCGCCAGGTCAGGGGCACTGGTTGTCATATCAACCAGGACCATGCCGGCTTGGCAGCCAGCCAAGGTCCCTTGCGGGCCGAGTGTGACTTCACGTACGTCGTGCGGATAGCCAAGGATCGAGAAGACGATGTCGCTTTGTTGCGCGACAGCCTCGGGCGAGTCGGCCCAGGTGGCGCCGAGGGCCAGAAGCGGTTCAGCTTTTTCACGGGTACGGTTGTGGATCGTCATCGGAAAGCCACGTTGCAGCAAGTGGCCACACATGCTGCAACCCATCACGCCCGTGCCAATCCAGCCTAGCCGAGTTGTTAAGTCCACACGGGCGGGTTTCAACATTGGACCATTCCTTTCTCAAAATGGGGCCCCGACCAGACCGCGAGACGTGCGCCAATCACTGTCTGTATGTGGTGTATGGTCGATGTGGTTGCGGACAAAGGCAACGCGTGAAAGAGACCGGCTCGCGACCATTTTCGGGCGTTGCATTTGACCAACCGTTTTGGCCTGGGCAGGTGAACGCCGATCGGCTACCAACGATGCTCGGGAGGCTGCAGAACCTCGCTCAGCAGAATAGCCAGGACAACTGTCTTGGGATCGTGCAGCATTTGAGCCAACACGCTAGCCTTGTCCACGGTCGGCAGCTCCTGATCGGAAATCATCGCGTCGACTTTCGAATCCAAGGCACCAAGGCGATGATCGAATGTGGCGTGCATGTGCGCTTCGAGTGAGTCATCGGCCTGTTCGACGTCATGGCCCATCCGCGAGGCATCTCGATCGAACTGGCTATCGACCTTGGCAAACCGTTCGTCTGCCTGATCGATCGATTCGGATACGAGATCCGCTTCGACTGCTGGCGGCGGCGCGGTTGGTCGCGATCTGACGGCGGGTGTCGGTCGCGAGGTTGGCCGTCTTATCGGTGGCTTGGCCCTTGCCGCCTGTTTGCGTTTTACGCGGTTTCTGGCCACCTGCTTCAGGAAGGCTTCCAGGTCGTCGGGCATGATCGATTTCCTCTACGGGAACAAGGAATGGACCGAGTCGAGTGCTGGTTGATCACTTGGGCGCCTTGGTCGGTTCGGGTGCCCCCACCGCGGCGATCGACCGCCGCATCTCGGTATCGGCCTGAATGTTGCGCAGCTTGTTATAGTCCATGATACCGAGTTTACCGGTTCGAAACGCATCGGCCATCGCTTTCGGGACATCCGCTTCGGCTTCCACCAACTTGGCTCGCGCCTGCTCGATCTGAGCGATATTTTCACGTTCCACGGCGATGGCCATGGCACGACGGCCCTCGGCCCGAGCGCGTGCGACACGCATGTCCGCCTCGGCTTGGTCTGCCTGCAAGCGAGCTCCGATGTTCTCGCCAACATCAATGTCGGCGATGTCGATCGATACGATTTCAAATGCCGTTTGCGAATCAAGGCGTTTAGCCAACACGGCTTTAGAGATCGTATCCGGATTTTCAAGGACGTCGGCGTGGGTATTGGCCGAGCCAATCGCACTGACAATCCCTTCGCCCACGCGCGCTACAATCGTCTCCTCGGTCGCACCACCAATCAACTGTTGCAGATTGGCCCGGACGGTGACGCGAGCCTTAACCTTCAGCTGAATGCCGTTCTTGGCTACCGCATCGAGCGAATCCTTGGCTGAACCTTTTGCCGGGCAATCGATCACTCGTGGATAGACGCTCGTTTGCACGGATTCCAGTACATCACGGCCGGCCAGATCGATCGCGGTCGCCTCCTTGAAACTCAGCTGGATCGTCTTCGCTTTTCTGGCGGCGATCAACGCACGAACGACAAGTGGCACATTGCCCCCGGCCAGATAATGCGCCTCCAAAGCCTTGCCCGTTAACTCGGGATCGTCAAGACCGGCCTGAACCGCCATGATCTTCGTTCGCACGATCACCTTCGGGCTCACGTGTCGAAACGTCATCCCGACCAAATCGAAGAGCGTTATGCCTGCTCGCGTCAGAAACGATTGAATCCACAGTCGAAAGTAGGCGGCAAAAACTCCGAAGATGCCCAAAATAATGACTGCCGCAGCCAGCCCGACAAAAAACAACACGCCGGAAAACGGACCTTGAGCCAACAATGTCATGGTGTATCTCCCTTTGGGGAATGAAATGCCGCTGTCCAACGGACTGTTGAGCCCCTGGACTTGTTGTCAACGAAACTGCTCTCGAAATCTTTATCCGGATGCTGTTCCTCTAACGCTATTCAGGGGCCTTGTCAAGCCATGGGATCGTCCATGGACTCGATTCCTAGCGAATCAATCGGAGTCGACAGAATGTCATCCGGGCTGGAATCCAGCTCGGCTCGCTCGTTGTCACTTAATGGTCGCACCACAATCCGTTGCGTTCGTACGGCAACCACCACAATTGGCACGCCAGCGTCGATCGCCATGCCGTCACTTATTGCATCATGGACGCGCCCGTCGATCGTGATGTCACCGCTGGGCAACAAGGCCGTTTTTGTCGTTCCGCGTTTTCCGACCATGGTGTCACGGAGCCGATATTCCTCGGTGTCCGGAAGCACCTCGTCTTAGCTCTCCGGACGTTTGATCAGGATCAGCTTGCCCAGGGGCGTGTGGGGCCACCAGCGAATCGCGCCCACGATCGCCAGTGGAACGACCACGATGTCAATCAACAGCATCATCGTCCCCGCCCAGATGCTGGTCGAGAAGGCTACGACAACCGATGCCACCACCGCAGCGGCGGCCATGAAGGCAAGGATCCCACCCGACGGTACGAAAATCTCGAGAAAGATTAACAGCAACGCCGCGATCAGCAGGGTCAATGGCCAAATCAGCGTCTGCATACTTTGATTAACTTTCGTCCACGGGGCCTACCAAAACATGATTGCCACGTACTTGTATAACATATACGGGCGTGCCGCGTGGTACCAGCATCCCGTCGCTGATGACATTGACCAATTCGTCGCCGAACAGGGCTTTGCCCGATGGCGTCAATTGCGTCGTTGCCACGCCCCGCTTTCCTTCCAGGTGCGTCCAGTCAACGAGCTGTTCGACCTCGTCCAGCTGCTCGCTGTCCGGTGTGGGCAACATCATCCGGCAAAATAGCGGAGCGTCGGGCAGGATTCTGCGCATGATCCACAACGCCACCAGGACCCCGCCGGCCGCCGTAACCATCGAGAACATCGAGCTCGGCAATTGGTCGAATTGGTACGCATTGCGGGGAATTACGAAAGTCTGACTCGCCAAAACGATCGAGCTGAGCACCATGATGCCGCCGCCGATTCCGAAAACGCCGAACCCGGGAATGACAAAAATCTCCAGTGCCAGGCAGATCAACCCGCCGCCAAACAGGACGATCTCCAGCCAACCCGCAGTTCCGTTAAGAAACTGGGCCCAGAAAAACAGCATGAAACAGAACCCGGACACAAATCCGGCCACGCCGATGCCCGGTGCGGAAGCCTCGGTGATCAATGCGAAAAAGGCAACGAACAGCAGCGTGCGCGCAAACCAGGGCTGCATCGCCAACCGTTCGATCGAGGTGACCAACGAGTTGCGTTTTGCGACCGCTACCGCGTCGTCAATATGAAACGTGGCAAAGACCGACTTCAAGTCGGGGGCCGTGCCACGGACTAATCCCAGCTGCTTCGCCTGTGCACCGGAAATACCGTCGGCCAATTGCAGTCGACGGTCGCGGACCCATTGGCCAGGGTCTCGCTGCTCTTGACGCTCCCGCTCGCAGAAATTGCGACTCTCGTTGCCCCCTTCACGATGGAAACGGAATACTTGCAACTTCGGATCGAGCAAGCCGACCAAGGGCGACCAGTCGCAGCCCTTTGAATCGGCCGCCTTCCGCAGCGAGTCTCGGAAATCGTCCAATTCCCCCCGCTGTAAGAACGTGTCACCGGGACCGCCCAATCGAGCATCCTGCGCGATGAACGTGTCGTCGCACATCAACGCCACCGGTGCCGCAACCGATAACGCCTGCCGGCCGATAAATGCCACGGTACGTACCTTGCCCGGATCCAGCTCGGAAAAAGCATGGATCAAACGCAATGCCGGCTCCGCCTCGCCGCCAGGACTGTCTATGTCCAGGAAGATCAGGTTGACCTTCTTGTGGGAAACCGCATCCTGCAGTGACCGCAATGTTTCGCTGACCAGGCGGGATGTAAGTCGGCCATGGAGATTCAGACGTAGTGCCTTGCGCCCTTGGGGACTAGCTGCTACATCGATTATCGACTTGGGCGCCAACTGCAGCACATCCGCCAGTTGCTTGCGGTCAGATGCCAAATGACTGCAGAACCCAAATTGCACGCGAAGCTGGCGACCCGTGAACAGACCGAACTCGCCCGCCGGAATTACCGTCTTCTCCTTCGATGTCTTCGAGTCCGCACGTAACGTTTTCAGCTCGTCCGGCAGCACGTAACCGGTGCCACCACCAACCAGCTGAACCTCGGTGACTTCCAGTGTCGGGTCGAGCATACCCAATGCGATTGCGACCGGAATCGTGCGTCGCTGCAGTGATATCTCGCGATAAGCACTGCGCATCATCGCGTCAATCGACGTTTCGCCCTCACCCGCCGCACCTAACTCGGCGTCCGGTGCCATGATGATCTGCTCGCAGGCAAGAACCGGGAGCACCGCTTGACCACGAACAGACTTTGGGAGAAAAGCGATCGTTTGAACGTCCCGGAATCGTTCACTGGCCAGGTAACGTGCCAGTGCCAGCGCCCGCTCGAATCGTGTTGTTCCCGATGCGGCTTTCGTGTCCGGCCGAAACTCGAAGATGACTATTCGCCGAGCTTTCCCAGCGGCCGGTGTTTCCAGTAACCGGTCAACCGAGGCCATCAGCTGAATGTCCGCTTCGCCGGCAAGCGGCAGAAGAACCGTAACAACATGTGCCTGCACGGCCACCGGTTGGACAGCTGGTGCCGCTGTGGCCAACGTGCTGCCAACCATGGACTGCGCAGGCAGCCACATCGCCGCTACCATGCAGAGGCAGCTAAACATGAAAGCCAAGCCACTTCGGCCGCCTATAGACGATTTCATGACGTGGCCCCCGCAACGTATTACAACAAACAACCGAACTGATGGTCGAATCGGCCCAGTCCATTCGGCCAACCAATACGGGTCATTCTACCCCCAGATCGAAATGTTGGAGAGATGGCCTGCTTTTCTCGCAGAATTATACGGGCAGTGTGGGGGGGCTCCGGTTCGGCCTGGCCAGTTGAGCCGAGCGAGCGAGAAATCCTCGGGACATCCAGGCTCAGCCGGAGCTTCGCCCTCCCACACAACCAATCGGTGGCCAATTTCGGGACACGCTCTGAGTCCATGTCGCGTTTTTGCAACATTCGTTTTGGCGATATGTTGCCGATTGTCAACATCGCCTACCCCCAACGACGATCGTCTCGGACAGTGGAACGTGGCCAC
>JAJSAJ010000202.1 GCA_024274855.1 Planctomycetota bacterium
CCGTGTACTTCTTACAAGCCCAACGGCCCCGGACACGCCGACACTTCGCCGAACCAGTAAAGAATCCGGACTGACTGAGTCGCTAACGATCCGCATGTGCCACGGCAATCTTTGCAAACACGACTCACGATTAAGAAGAACGGGGCACGCTTCACGTTGAAGCATGCCCCGTTTCACGTCGGTCTATTGTGTTACCGTTTCTCAACGATATCCCGGTTGGCGCCGCCCGAGCTTGGACCGGCCATTTCGTCATCGCTTTCGGTCTGTGCAGCTGGCCGGCCGGTCGCCTTACGGCATCAGCTTGCGCAGTTGGCTATCGACATCGGCCGCCTCCAGGTTACGCTGAACGACTTTTCCATTTTTGTCGATCAGGATCATGGTAGGCAGCGTCAGGACGCCCATTTCGGTGGCCAAGCGGCTATCCATACCGCCCGGTTCGTAGATCTGAGGCCAGGGCAGCGAATTCTCAGCCAGGTAGGCGTCCAGATCGGATCGTTGGTTATTGATATTAACGCCGATCAGAGCCAAGTTTTCTTTGCCGTACTTGGATAGCATTTTTTCGAGCAGGGGCAGAGCTTGCTTGCAGGGCTCACACCAGGTGGCCCAATAGTGGACCAGGACGACCTTGCCGCGCAGCGCGGCCACACTGACCGTCTGGCCATCCAGGTCGTTTCCCTGCAGCGTAAGAGTTTTGCCGACCGATTCGATTCGCCGCTTAGCTCCGGCGGCCTTTCTGGCGACCTCACTCGACGCGAAGTTGTCCGTAATCCGTGAATACCAGGTGACAGCTTCCTTTTCTTTTACACTGAATTCCTCGGCAATTGCCAGCTGCAGCATCGCCTCGGCTGCTTCACCCGCTTTGGGATAGTCGTCGACGAACTGCTTCAGGCTATCGAGCCATTGCTGTTGGAGTTTGGCGAAATCCGCATCGGGATCGCGAAGACTTTGGCCATAGCGGGCCGAAAGATACCGAAACTGCACATAGGCGATCAGATCCTCGTCCGCCTTTTGCTTTTTCAGTCGCTCGCACATCGATTCGATACGTTTCACGCCCTGCGGATAACCACCAGCTTGCACTGCCGCGCTGACCGTATCGGCCAATTGCCGAACCCACGTCGCCTGATCGGCCGGCGTGGTCGCGGTCGCGGCAAGTTTCTCGACCACATCGGCCCGCTTGGCATTAAGCGTCGCGATCGCGTCGGGCTGCGTCGCGGTCGCCAAGTCCTTATCGATCGACTCCAGGTCGGTAACAAGCTGTTGAATTTTGGGACTCAAGCCTCCGGCGGTCGACGGCAACATCTCGGTTCCATGAGTCAACGCCGTCTGGAAGAAAAAGCCGCCAACGGCACCACCCGCCTGTTGATCCGAAAGGGCTTGCGGCAAATCGATCACTCGCCACGCGTCTCCCACACGAATCAGCGTGCCGACCATGATTTGAGCGGCACCGGCCGGAGAATCCACAATAGCCGCCGTATTTTCGTAGACTTCCAAATCGCGTAGCGATCCGTCTGTACCGGCCGGCACGACGCCCGGCCGCGTACCGCCAAAGTTCACCCACTCCGCTTTGCGATCGACCAGCTGTTGGCGCTTGATCATATTGTCCAGCCCGCTGGTGGTCGCGGCAATTTTTTCTTTGAGCTGGGCAGCCTGCTTCTCTCCGAGCTTGAGTGTCTGGAGTTCGTCACGCGTCAACATCAGGCATCGAAACCGAGCCGTATCGCGAGTCCGCAGGGCGGCCACAATCTCGGCACTCACTTCCTCGGGAGATATCACCTTCCAGCGGTCCGTCTGGCCGTCCTGGTTCGTGTCCAGGCCCCAACGCGTGCCGGCCGTACCCAACCAGCGATACTCGTCTGCTTTCCGGTTAAAATCGCTGTCGATATCTCGATACACCTCGATGCCGTCCTTGAAGTAGCACCACTGATCGACTTTGTTGTCACGATTGGTATCCAGGAACCGGCGCAGCACGCGGCCGTCCGGGTCGCGAACCTCCCAACCGGACGTTTGTCCACGCTGGTAGGGCACAATCGTGCATTTTTCCGCTTCGGCTTCGGTTGGTGTGTCAAAGTCGACATCCGCCTGAACCGGTTTCAATTTCAGAGCGTCGGCGGCGGACGGATTGGCAGCCCGAGCCACAACGGCACTACCGAATAGCACGCTGGCAACAACGGCGATGCGAATCGCTTGGGAAAATGGTCGTACCATGAAATCAGGTCCCTTTCTTCGTGGGGTTCTTTCTGGGATTGCCGGCGAAACGCCTGCTGTCGCCGCGGATCCAGCTGCGGTGCCGGGGCTCGTTTGCCCGGACCGGTTCTAGACGCAAGCGGTCAAAGCCATTCACCGACCGATCCTGACGGCCGATTCTTGCGGGTTTTGCAGTGTTTATTGAGTCCGATGCCCTGGTGTGGGACATTCTGTGCGAGAAATCCGCAACCAGCGTAATCCAACAGCCGATAACGATAGGACAAAACCGGGTTTGGGGACAAGCTCGATTTTGCCCCCATTTGACATTTTGCCCCCATTTGACAACTGGCCGAAGGAATCTAGAATGACGCGTCTCGAGTCGACATAGGGGACTCGAGCCAAACGGGGGGCGCATAGCTCAGTTGGTTAGAGCGCGTCGCTGATAACGACGAGGTCCGAAGTTCGAATCTTCGTGCGCCCACTCCGGTGTCCATACTGCCTCGGCTTCGCCGAATGGTGGGCTGCCTCGGCTTCGCCGAATGGTGGACACTGGGCGATTGTTTTCCTTCAGGGGCCGTAGCTCAGCTGGGAGAGCATCGGCTTTGCAAGCCGAGGGTCGTCGGTTCGAGTCCGATCGGCTCCACTGACGCCCGCCGACCGTGCCAGCACACGGCCTGGCGGACGCGAAAAGAATCGCTTGAGTTAGGGGGGTTGCCGGCTCGACCGTTTAGCCATAAACTTCCAAGTGTTGGTGCTGGAAACGTTCCCTGGAAGTCGTGTTCTAACAAGGATTTGAGTTTTTTCCAGGAACTGCGAGTCACGCATTGACAACCGGCGACCGGGTCGCTAGTTTTAGTGATCTCAATGCAAGCGGGGCCAACTGAGCGGGGCCAACTGAGCGGGGCCAACTGAG
>JAJSAJ010000203.1 GCA_024274855.1 Planctomycetota bacterium
CGTTGAAGACAACAGACCATACCCAAACACGGGGGTGAGAAAGCCCTATTTACAGGCCAACGGCCTAGATGACCGCTCGCCTTCATTACTACTCTATCCCCACATGCTGCCTTGTCAAAATAAACACATTAGAAAAACTGGCGAGTTCCTGTTTTTCGTGAGGATTCACGCGTCGAATCCACCGGTCGCACCGAACATGACGTCGGAAACCCAAGAACTCAGCCAGAACGATGGCCCCACGCGAACGGAATCTCCATGGGGTAGCCGCACAAAAGACACGCACAAGCAAATCAAATGCCTATCAAGCCCGATCAGCGTGCATGTCAAAAAAGGGGAGAGGAACAGGTCACACAGCCTTACTGCTCAAGCAATTCACCGAATTCCTCCAGCAACGCATATCGCTTTCGCCATGACGTGTACATGACCCCGCGCACCGCGGGGATTTGTCCGGCGATTCGCAGCCAGCGTTTCACATCGCTGAGGTCGTCCGCATCGTAATAGCAACTTGCGAGCGTCTGAAAGCCGTGCCTGGCAAAGAACCGTAGACTTTCCTCACGAGGCGCACCTCCCCAGACGGCAATCGTCAGATCCTTGGGGATATGGTTCCACGACCCCGTAAAGTCGCCATCGACAAGAAAATAGTCGCCGTGCGCATTATGAGTGGGATCGAGCATGTCCGACCAGATATAAACCTTGATTCCCGGCATATGTTTCCGAAGGATTTTCACCTGTTTCGTGATGCACTCGCCAAGCAATTCTCCCATGTCTCGTCCGGCACAGGCGGCACATGTGCCGCCCATGCGAATTTCATCCATGTTCAGCAGCACGCGCCGTGGGTGAACGTGTTTGGCCAGCAAAGCGGCCTCCTGATCGAAGATCTCGTACAGCTTTGGCTCGGCCATGCAAACCGTGATCTGCGATCCGTGGATGGTCTGCGAATGGTACCAACTGACACGAATCCGTTGACCATCACGAATCCGCGTGCCGGGAAGCAGCTTTAGCGACGGCGATTCGCGATCAATCCGACGAGGATTATAGTGCGGGTCAATCAAGGTCGCGTAGTCGCGTCCTTCAACATAAGTAGTTGAGCCGTCATCGCTGCGAACCGCCACCGGCGTACCCGGGCGCCGGAGAACATTCAGCGGACCGATCTCCTGAAGCGTCCAGTCATCCAACCAGAATTTGCCCGATCGCGCCCGCCAAACTCCCGCGTACAGGTTGACTTTGTCGAACTCGAGACTGTTGAACACGATACTGACTTTTCGCCAGTCCGAGGTCGACGCGGTCGCCAATGCCTGCCCCGTCAATGCGCGTTTTCCGGCATAGACCTGCACCTTCAAAGCGGACGGCGGTTCCAGCTTCTCGGTCTTGACCCATATACTGAGCCGGTAGCATCGATGAGGTCGCACGGCGACGGCCTGCATCACACGTCCCATGCCGCTGCGATTCGCCGTGAAATTCTCGAGCCGAATGGAAGCCTGCCCCCCATGCTTGATCGCATTATCAACGAAACTGACTTCTCCCGGTAAATCCTGCAGTTGATATTTTTGGAACCGATTGCCCTTATACTGCTCAAACTCCCCATCGACCAAACCGGCCGATTGCTCGGAAACATGTACGGCTTTATCACCACTGGCGACAAACAGAACATCCTTGACGAGGAGCCCTTCGGCCAGGTTTCGATCGTGTGCCAGTGCCGTTCCTCCATAGCCGACCCCATAGACAGCCGGAATCAACTCGATTTGACGACGCCGGCACACTTCTTGAAGCTTCTTCAGGCGACGGAAGAAATCCGGTTTCTTGCGATGCAATCGCCCCAGCCCCGCGGAAATCATCGCACCGTTGTAACCATTCTCCGACGCGGTCGTCAGGACCTTCGAAATCTCGTCGACGTCCTGATCACCACTTAGATTCCATCCGAAGATCCATACAAAACGATCCTCATATCGCTTTTCCGCGATTGCACTCCCCGCACACA
>JAJSAJ010000204.1 GCA_024274855.1 Planctomycetota bacterium
AATTCCGACCAGCAGCAAACGGGTGAGGAATCTCGGCGGCCGCCGGAGCGGCCTGGCGAGAACCCGGGAGACGACCTGAATCCAGGCGACGTGATCTTCATTTACCTTATGTGGGCGATGATGGGAGCCATCTTTGGCTGGATGCTCGCTTGGGGCGCAGACGCGACGATCGGCCTCCAAGTGGCCGGCGCGGGTGTCGGCGTCGTGCTAATGATGATCGGGGGAATGCTGTGGAAAGCGTCTGTAGGCCACCTGCAGCGCCCCGGCTACCGTCAATCGCGTGATGCCCTTCGCTGGGCGACGGAGGATCCCGATTCACCGAAAACCTTGGGGAAATCCGTGAACGAAGCGCTAAAACGCGAACCGGCAGCCCGGTCCTACTGGTCTCGGTGGTACGCGATCTATGGCGGACTCGTAGGGGCGATGGTTGGCGTGTTCGCTGGCGGTCTTTGGTGGATGGTCGGACTCGTGCTGGGCGCGTTGCTCGGCGCAGCGTTTGGCTGGGGGCTGAAGGCTGCCTCGACTGCGCTGGACATAGCGCTCCTGCGTTTGCTCGGCCCACGGCTTGGGCGGGCTTACATCGGCGCCTTGGGCGGTGGGTGCGTGGGTTTCATGCTGTGGCACCGGTGGGCCAAAAACGCGCAGCCTCATCCCGACGCCTGGATCGGCGGCATTGCCGTGGTCGTCGCGTCCGCCGCCTTGCTTGGGTTCCTGGTTTGGTGGTGGTTGAGATCGAGCGGGCGGCGACGTTGACGCCAACGTTGCCTATTCCTTTGGCCTTCCAAGGCCATCGTACTTTGCACGCAAGACGACCCTGCCGCCGGTGTGGCCGCCCAGTACGAGTGCACCCCAGCCGGACCACTCGAATCGGCCGTAGTCCGGCAGCCGGGCGGTGATTTGGCCGATCCTGATGGGTGCGGCCATGTCCTCAAACTCGATGTCTGGCCCATGGTCGCTCGCAGTGCTCCCGTCGCGCCGCGAAAAAGTCCTTGCTCGTTCATGAACGTCACGCCCGCCGAAACCACATCCTGGCACTCGTTCCAAATCGCAATTCCCTCGGAAAACTCACGCACCCAACCAAGTTTTTCGGCGAACCGTTCGTCTGCAATCCCCGCGTGGCCCTTGGCTTCTGGATGATCGAGTAACCAGACGATCATCGCAGCCCAGTGCAAGATCGCAGCCAGATTCATGAAACGCGCTTTCGGTTTCGAGTGCGGCGGCCGCAAATGAGCAAGCTCGGTCTGTTGGACCGCATTGCGGGTGCTGCCAACGAGCGAGTTGAACTTGATGAAATATTCGTCCTTGTCCACCGTCGCCTTCAAGATGTTCGCGGCTTTATGCTTGAAGTCATTCAACACAATCATCTCCGGACGCTGTTGTTGCAGCACTTTCGCGGAATCTCGCAGCTCCGGTGCGCCGTCGACGACTAACGCCATCGGCACGCCATACTTCAGCGTTTGCACTTGGATCCGCAGATCAAGGAGCTGTCGTCTTAACGCCTCGGCTTCATCTCTGGCCTGCTGCAACAAAGCTTCCTGTTGTTTTCCCCGCTTACAGAGTTCCGCGACTTGCTTTTTGCATTTCTCTAACCGTCGAGCGATGGACTCTCGACTTCTCCACAACATCGCGGCAACAACTGGCAAAGGTGACCTGTACTGCCGAATCCGAATATGCGATGATACTTCCACTGTTGCGCTCCTTCGCTCTGGGGTTGAACTTCTGGGAAGTACCAGGAGGAGCGCAATAGATTTCACGTCCCCCCACAACCCCACTTTGCCCATATTTCGGTCGTTGCATCAGTCCACACCCGGCCTTTCCAAACGGCCAGGATTCGACAACCAATAGAGAGTTTGCATGGGATTTCTGTCAGGCAGCATGACGTTCGAGTCGTATCACGTCGGCAACAGCAAGCTCCGCACGTTTGACGACGAACATGTCGAAACACTCGAACAACACGCGATCGTCGAAAAACAGCGACTGCTGAACGATCAGGCGCGGGCCGGTTTCCTGGCCGGTGACCACCTGCTCGACCGCGATTTCAACCTGGAAAAGAACGTCTTCGGCGACGTGCTGCATTTCGCCGTCCGAATCGACACGAACCAGGTCCCGACCGCGATTCGCCGAGCGTGGCTGCAAATCGAGTTAGCGATTCTGACCGCCGATTCACCCGAGCGGCGTCCGACAAAAGCACAACGTCAAGAAGCAAAAGACGCCGTTGAAGCTCGATGCGAAGCGGCGGCCCGAAGTGCTCAGTTTCATAAGATGCAACAGTTTCCCGTATTGTGGGATGCCAAACACCGACAGCTCTACTGCGGCGGGACGAGCGCTTCGGCAAGCGATGTCTGCTCGGACCTGATGGCCAAGGCCTTCGATTTGGAACTTAGCCGACTGTCATCCGGTCGCCTGGCACTCCAATGGGCGTCCAAGACGCGGCAGCGCAAAGCGATGAACGAAGTCATGCCCTCCAACTTGCGCCGTGATGGCGGCCGAGCCGAGATCGTATGGTGGGACGGCCAAAGTTAAAACTATGATTTCCTCGGTAACGAATTCCTGCTCTGGCTTTGGTGGCATTGGGAGACCAAGTCCGATACGATCACACTGCCAGACGATTCTGAAGTGACCGGGATGTTCGCGCGTACCTTGGCGTTGGAATGCCCGCTCGGTGAGTCGGGCAAGGGAACACTCTCCGCGGAAGATCCCACTCGGTTGCCGGAAGCCGCACAGGCAATCCGGTCCGGAAAACTCCCCCGCAAGGCCGGATTGACGCTCGTTCGCCACGGCCAGCAGTACGAGCTGACGCTCCAGGCCGAGACGTTCGCGGTCAGTGGTGCGAAGGTCCAGACGGACGACGACGCGGTGGGACGCGAGATCCAAGAGTCGCGAATTGAGAGCCTTCGCCATTTATGGCAAACACTCGGTCTGCTCTACCAGACTTTTTGCGCCCGTCGAATCGGAGAAGCCTGGTCGACCGACCTGGGCCAGATGCGCCGGTGGCTGAAAAGCCCGGCTTGAGTCCAACGAGCCCGCGCACCGGCGCTGCCGAACAAGCGACCCGAATATTTGCAATTCGGCTGTTTGCGTTTTCGGACGCTGGCTTCAGTGGTATTGAGTCACATGAACAGTGATTGTTAGCTGGGCCAACGGGAGGGCGAGGCTCCCGCCGAGCCGGTGAAACGGATGACGCTGGTTGACGTTACGGCTCAACAGGATCTTCGCCATCCCGTGTGGTGGACCACGTTACGATCAAGACCAGTCATGTGTTTCAGAAGAACGGACGAACCACAAAGACACGGAGAGCACCGAGGAGAATGAGGGGACGTGTCGACGCGAAAGGCGAAGCCGGATCCCGCGCTGCCATGAGTCGGCCGAGTCGTGTTCTCCGCATCTTTCCCATCCGTGGAGCCCCAGGACGCCCGAGTTCGGCCGCTTTTGACTTTGCCGATTATTCTAACTATTCCTGTTCGCAAAGCGAGCAACAAATTTTTCTTGGGTGAAATTGCCAAATCGAGAATGCGTGATAGAATATATCAGTTTGTAATCTCATCGTTCCAGCACGGATGTATCCCATGGCCACGAAAAGCAGGAAGCGGTCCAAGCGTCACGCGTCGAGCAGTACCATCGATTCCGTACGACGTGACTTTGAACGCGGGAATGTTAAACAGGCGCTCAAGAACGCGCGCGTATGCTATCGTAAGCAGGCGACATCCGAGTTACGGAGTTTGCTCGAGCATATCTACATTGCTCGCGCCGAACAGCTATCGCGACAGGGTTTGCGCGAAGATTCCCGTCGAATCGCTCAGGAGCTGCTGGACTTGGGCGTCACCGAATCGAGCGTTCGGACGGGGCTGCCGGAGCTACTTCTCTCGATCGGCATGCTCGATCGCCTGCCCGCCTAACTGACGCCAACGAACGCCGAAAAAGACAAGTTCCAGGTAAAACTCGTCGATCAAGCGGTCCTTCGCCCCCAGGATACACCGCGCGAGATGTCGGCGATCCGAGAGGACGCGGGGAAGATACGAGCGGCATTGGAGGCTGTGGAACGAGCGGATGATGCCGGGGCCATGGCTCAACTGCGTGGCATCCCGCGCCAGTCGCTGTTCGCCGACTGGAAGCTCTTTGTACGGGGACTGATGGCGTATTATCGGCATGACACATCCGACATGCTGGCCAACTGGGATCGTCTGGACAAGAATCGTCCCGCAGCCAAGATCACGGAACCGCTGAAGGTCATGGCCGGCGTCACGTCGATCCGTCAGAACGCTCACCTGCTGCCGAAGATCAAACAGCTTGAAGGACCGGCAACCGGCCAGTCCGTGCTCGGCATCTTGGCAAACCTTCAGCAGCCCACGATGGAACATGACTGGCACGGGGCCGTGCGAACCCTTAAGAGATCCGGTAGCGCGTGGCGAAAGCTAGACGCTGGGACCTATCGACGTGTTGTGTTGTGGCTATGTGGCGAACTGATCGATGGTGAACACGTCCAAGAGCTGGATCAACTGGCACGATTCGCCGAGCCACCGGCGATCGATCCGCACTGGCATCGAGCTCGGGCCGCAGTTCGTGAAAGTGCCGGTGACGGCAATTCCAGACGGTACTGGCAGAAGTATTTGCAGGAGCTGGAGTGTGTCACCGCACTGTCACCTGCCGACCGAAAAACGGCACGAGGCCTGGTCCACCTCCACTTGGCCAAGGACTATGTGCACGATGCCGAGTGTTTCCGACGATGCACCTGCGGTTGGGACCATTCCGAAGAATTGGAAGCCGCCGAATCGATAGCCATTGAGCATTTCAACCAGTGCCTGGAACTGGCCCCGACCTATCAACCCGCCTACGTGAGCCTGGCTGAGTTTCACACTAGCCGCGCCCAACCGCACGAGACGGCCAAGATACATGAACGATGGCTCGAACGAATGCCCAATGATCCGAACGTGTTATGCTTGCTGAGCACGTATCACCGGGATTACAATTCGCCGCAAAAAGCTCGCGAGTTCGCCGAACGAGCACATCACTTGAAACCATTGGACAAAGCGATCGGCGACCTACTGTGGGAGACACATGTCGGATCGGCACGCCTGGCTGCTCGCCGGTGCCAGTTCGATCAGGCTCGTGATGACCTGGCCGCGGCCGACCGCCTTCGTCCAGACCGAAAAGACGATTACGACGTGCTCGCCCGCCAAGCCGTTCTGGAGATCAAGGCAGGTATTCCGAAAGCGGCGAGACGTTTCATCGAGCAGGCGCAAGAGACACTTGCTGAACCGACCGCCCTTTGGTTGGTGATGACCGTCGAAGCGACCCAAATGGAATTGCCCAACAAGGAAGCCTGGCTGTACGAGAAACGCTGGCGTACCTCGCTCAAACGACGCTGCCGTAGCGACACGGCCGGTCTGCTATGCCGGACGCTGATGCCCCACTTGCAGGCCTCCGAACCCTACGAGAACTGCGACGAGCACGTAAAGGCTTTGCTTAGGTATGTCCGCCGCTGCTCGCGTGTAAAATGGCATATTGAGGATCTGCGCAGCGTCTGTGAGTTTGTCGATGTTGCCCAGGAGTACCGCATATTGAACAAGTTGGTCAAGCGTGGACTACGAAACTTCCCGCAGGCCGCGTATCCCCACTGGTTCGCCGCGCGACTGGAAATCGCCAAAGGGCCGATCGAATATGATTCTCGCTCTGCATTGCTTCACCTCCAAAACACAACACGCCTGGCTTCAGCATCGAGTGATCCTCGTGATCGTGAGGTGCTGGACTCCGCCAAGCAAGCCGAGACCATGCTAAGCGATATCGCGATGCATCGTTCCTACATGGCCGACGAGGACGAACAGGAGGATTTCGAACCAGACTTCAGCAACCCATTCGACGGACTAGCCGCTTCGCTGGCCGCACTCCCTCGCGACATCATTCTCGAAGTCATCGGGGAAATATGTCAGGAGAAGGGACTGGATCCGGAACAGGTCATCCGCACAATCGACCGTCATCGTGACGCGACGACCCGTGCCGCGAAGTAGTGTCGAGCCAGGTGAAGGGAACAGAGTGCATTTACGAAGAGGGGGTAAACCATGACGGATCCATGTGAAATTCTCGGCGTTTCGACCGATGTGGACGAGGCTACGTTGCGGCAACGGTACCTGACATTGGTGCGACAACATCCGCCTGAAAAGTCTCCGCGGCGATTCGCCGAGATCCGCGAGGCTTACGAACAACTGCGAGACCCTGTCATCCGACTGTCCAACCAAATACTTGCGTCTCGCACCACGGAAACAC
>JAJSAJ010000205.1 GCA_024274855.1 Planctomycetota bacterium
ACATGCTGCTCGTTGAAAGACCATCCCGAAAGCCGGGCACCGCATCCTCACCTCCTACCCGCAGTGCTGAAAGTCCAGAGCCCAAATCAGACCTCCCAAACAACCACGAAATCCTACGTGAACGGGTCACTTCAGGCACTGCATCTCTCGTATCCGTCTGGAGCCGCTTTGAGAACGCGCCCTAAGCAGTAGCACAACACATTCCCCATGCACTGCCCGCACCCCCCAGACGAGCCACTGCAACTTGCTCTGGTTTGCAACCGAGTTCAACCGTAGAATACCGATTGGATTTTTTCGCGACTCCTCTTTCCGGTAAGTTTTTCGCTGATGAGCTACCGCTCGATAAAACGTGTCCTGGGTGAAACCAGTCTGGAACGCAAGTGCCGGCTGCTGTTTCTCATTTGCTTGTTGTTCTTGATCGGCGGTTCTTTCTCGCTGGTCGACAACATCACCAGCAATCTGATCATGACAACCGCCCATAACCATGGCCACGATCTGGTCGACATGATCATGATCAAGATCCACGCGGAACGGTTCGAGACCCAACAGGACGAAGACAACACGAACGATCCGCAGCTCAAGGATAAACGCCGGTTACTTCGTGATATCATCGTCGATTTCGAGGAGAGCCAGGACTACAAATGGAAAGTCGTGACACTCAACCCGGACAACTGGCTGAATCTCATGAACCCCAAGGGCCCGGTTGACGAGCGGGAAAAGCAATTGTTGCAGGAACTGGAAAAGAAGCTTGAGCAACAGCAAAAAGAGCTGGCCCAAGAGACGAGAGACCCGCCGGAACAACTCGAAACCAAGAAGGCGCTTGGGGAAGTGGGGGAGGTTCGAGAAAAGCCGGTTTTCGTCACGCGTGCGATTCCCCAACAAAACGAGTATCAGTATTTCGAGCCCATTCACATCAATGGAAAGTGTCGACTTTGCCACACGGCGGCGATCGACGTTGGTGCCGTTTCGGCTGCCGAGGTCGGAGCAACCTACGCGGAAAAGCCGCCACTGATTGCTGTCAAAGTCATATTGCCCTACGACCAAACCAAAAAGGGCATTACTCAGTCTCGGGCGATTCTGACCGCCGTTGCTATTCTGACCGTTTTCGTTGCCATGGTCGCGCTCTACGTCATTGTCCGCTACGTGATCGTCAAACCGTTGCAACATCTGCGGAATGTCAGTGACGAAGTCAGTCGCGGCAAGACGGAAGTACGCGCTGATATCCACACAAATGATGAGTTTGAAGAACTGGCCCATTCGTTTAATCGCATGCTTCAGCACTTAACCGATGCGCAGGCCGATCTGCGCCGAGTCAACGCGGATCTGGATACCAAGTTGGACGAATTGGCTCAGTTGAACATGCGGCTGTATGAAATGAATCGGCTGAAGGACGACTTCCTGGCGAACATGAGCCACGAGTTGCGAACGCCACTGAACAGTATCATCGGGTTCTCGGAAGTGTTGCAGGGCCTTGATTCACTGAGCGACAAACAGAAGCGATATGCGGCCAATATCCAAAAATCGGGCCGATTGCTGCTGGAAATGATCAACGACATTCTCGATCTGGCAAAGATGGAATCGGGAAAAATGGAAATCCGCCCATCGGAATTTCAGATCGGTGTCGTCGTTCAAGCCCAGTGCGATTTGATGCGAGCATTGGCCGAGGACAAGAACATCGACTTGACTCCGCACGTCGAACACGATCTTCACACCGTCTATCAGGACCAGGCCAAAATCCAGCAGGTCTTGACCAACCTGCTGTCCAACGCGATCAAGTTCACTCCGGAAGGTGGACGCATTGACGTCGGGGCCGGCCGTGATGACGATGGCCGGTTGGTAATCACTGTTCAGGATACGGGCGTCGGAATCGCCGAAGAAGATCGGGAGATCGTCTTCGAAAAGTTTCGCCAAAGCTCGACGATCCTGGGCGAGGATGGTTTGACGCGCGAGTACGCGGGAACTGGCCTGGGACTATCGATCCTCCGTGAATTGTGCGCGCTTCTGCACGGCGAAATCGGTTTCGAAAGCGAGTTGGGCCAGGGCAGCACGTTCCGAGTCGTCTTGCCTTGGATTTGTCCCGAACAGGCAAGCCGCGAGGTCGCAATGAATGCCAAACTGCATGATCTGAGCCGATCAGACAACCATCCAGTCGGTTCGGCGAACGCCAATGCGCCGAACGATACCCCGGCTCCGACCAATTAGTAACTTAACGCGAAAAAGTTGTCGTAGTTGAGTCAAGTTGCAGCGACCAACGGGAGCGGGTTATTCTGATCCGAGCGGTAGAAACGCAGTGGTCCGAAGCCCTGCCTCGTTAGAACGTCTCAGGTCCAGAGCACTTGTAAAGAAACTGGCCTTCCGAGTTCCCTGGTTCAGTTCCCAGCGTGTGGTTTCCGCGTGCCGAGCACGCATGCTTCTCGTGTGACCTGTCGAATTCGGCAGAGTTCCGAGACAAGAAGTCTTTGCCCGCCCCGACAGCGGGCGGGCATGAGACGTGTGTTTTTTTCAGAGAGGCTGTTTGAGATATCCATGGACAAGCAACCGAAAACCAGAATTCACCTGTTCACCGACGGAGCCTGCAGTGGAAACCCCGGACCGGGCGGGTGGGCCTATATCCTGCGACACCTTGCGACCGGCAAAGAAAAACTCGAGTCGGGAGGCCAGGCACATACGACCAACAACCAAATGGAACTGATGGCCGTCATCCGCGGCCTCGAGTCGCTGAAACGGCCCTGCCACGTCGAGATATTCACCGATAGCGTCTATGTCGGCAAGGGACTTAAGGAATGGATGCCAAAATGGAAAGCCAACGGCTGGAAACGCCGCGAGGGCAAACGAATGGCACCTGTTAAGAATGTGGAACTGTGGCAACGACTTGACACCGTGGCTCAGCGACACGAACTGGTCTACACCCGAGTGGCAGGCCACAGCGGTCATCCCGAAAATGAACAATGTGACCAGATGGCCGTTCAGGCCTGTGAACAATTCAAGGGCCGATGATAGGCCACCAAGTATCGGTCCATTGTGAAGCGTCGTCGAGAGTGATCAGGAGAAAACAGAGAAAATTCCGGTGCTAACGCGATGGCAGACGAAAACCCCGTGAACGACTACGAGGAAACAAAGAGCACTCCTCTCTGTTATCTCCTGTTCAAATCGTCCTGCATGTGCCATCGGCACAATAGACGGGTACGCGGCCAGTTCCGACCTGCCGCATTCGCTCCAGCTCGTCTTCACAAGACAACCAGGCCTGAGCCCAAACGACGAAAACGCGACCCGTCGCATCTACTGGCGTTTCAGACAAGTCCTACTCTTCGCGATGGCTGCGTAATGCTTCGATCGCCCGAGCAATTTCCGCTCGCCGTTTCTGAATCGGAGACGGACTGGTCGCGAAATGTGTCAAGTCCTCGGAAATCGACTCCGGGACACCAAGCAACGCTTCGTATTGCGCAATTTGCTCGGCCGACATAAACGACCGGCACCTGTCAAGCTGTTTCTTCAGCAAGACCAGGTACTCGTAGTCTTCGATGCCGTCGCGCAACATCTCGAGTCGAATGCTATCAACCGGTGCGGCTAAAACGGGCGCTTCCGGCCGACCATCGGCCGCGGATTCCGGTGGGTAAATGAACCGCCCATCCCCGTTGCCCCACGCGCGCCGCGTTCCCTTCGGCGTGCTGTACCCGGAAACCCAACCCATCGGATCGAGATATGGGTTCTGGGGGTGCTTAGGGTCAGGATAAGCAGCTGAGGATGTCCAATAGTTGCTCGACCACACCAGAATGCCATGGATATTACGCTTCCATGTCTGCCACAGCCAGACTCGCATTTCCGTGGCCGGATGGTCGATAAAAAGTGTGCAATAAGGTGCCTTGGATTGGCGGCAGCGGATCGGGCCAGAGCCCAGTGGTACCGGTCGCATCGGTCGCTCGGGCAACATGGACGTATCGAACCCGAAGCACATCGACGTGATCGGATTGGATGATCGCGTTTGCCGGGCCCTGTAACGTAGTGACCCGTACACTCAAATTGGCGATCGAGCGTACCGGGCGCAGGACAAGCTGGGCCGCATCGGTTTCGTTGACCGCGGCCTCGACAACAATAGCCGGCCGTGATGCTTTCGGAACCGGACGCTGCGCACTCACTTTCCAGCCCGATTGACACCACCAGATGCCAACCTCATCACTCGATGCGGGCAGCTGAAAACCGTAGTCCGCTGCGTACAACTGGGGAACATGGAATGTGGTCTCCGCAGCGAACAAAACGGCGTGCGGTGAACCGTCCGAATCATCCGCCCGTGTCCCACGCGACGCGTTCTGAATCATGATCTTCATTCGATTCGGCCCAACCTCGCCGATCTGATAGGGAACTTCGATCCGAAACGGCTTGACCGTCTCGGCCGGAAGTACAAAGACCTGCTGAAATGACCGTAATTCCGCATCTGATTCCCCGACAAGCATGCGTGCCTCGATCCGGCCCGAACGACCAGTCCGGTTTTTCAGCAACAGTACGATTTGGTTGTCTCCGCCCGGTATCGTCTCGCCCAGACCGCCAATTCCCACATCCAGACGTGGATCCTCATGGCTGACCGCGAGGAAGTGTGTCGAGCCGTCCAATTCAGCGGCCGGACCATCCAACGTCGCCTCGTAGCGATACGCATGCACCTGCAGCGACGGGTCGCCCTTGTCGCCCGGTTTCGGCTCAATCGTCAATCGGATCCCAATAGACTCGGCGGGCAACAATGCCGACGGAATGGTGAACGAAGCACTTCCGAGCTTGCCGAGTTTGCCGAGTCGCTTCCAGGAATGTGAGTCGCCGCTGGCACTGACGACCAGCTGCCATGGGCATACCATCCGATGTCGACATGCACCATCGCCGTCAACTGCTTGCGCACCAGCCTGTGCTGATAGACAACTTCACTTTGGGGTCCGCTGAAGCACCAGCGATTCGAATTGAAGCTGCATTGGTGCCAGGCAAGCGGCCTGCTGTAGTTGCTTGACAATTGCTTCATGGGCGCCGTGAACGTGTAGCGATGTCCGTGCTGCACTTCCCCAGCGCCCAAGACCATCTCGCCGAGAGACCGATGAACCGGAATCGCTCGTCCAATCTGCACGTCATCGAACGCGATGGCGCCTTTCAGGTGCCATTGGCCCAGTCGTATCCGGCTCGTTTCCCGATCTGGATTTCTCGGGCTGACAAAATACGAATTGACTTCTCGCCAGGTCTTCCCCGAAACACTCAAGTCCCGATTGCAGAATGTCGGGCCACTAACGGCCGACCCACCCGATCCTTCTAGACGCCGCATTTGAAAACGCAGGCGATAGACGGTACTCGGCTTCCAGGAAACCGGCTGTGACAGCCACGCAGCAGAATCGCTTCCGTTGCCGCGGACAGCAATCGCCCGACCACCATGCGCACCAGGTGTGACTCGTCCGCCTTCACCGCCACTGAGCGTCCAGCCGGTTGGCGATGATGCACCCTGCTCAAATGACGGATTCACGAGCGGCAGGTCCGAAAACCCGTGGTTGGCGGTGAAAAGAACAAGCAGGCAGCTCAGCAAGACGGGCAGGTAACGTAACATGGCTAGACTCTCCAGCGAGTAGCTTTCGGACAGAAGCAGTACAAGTATAGCCGATTCGTACCCGGTGGCACCCGGTGCTTGCCACGAATGCTGACAGTACCGACGATCCCGACCAGGGGATCGGTCGCGCCGAATCTTGATTCGAGATGACAGTTTTTTGAATATCTTGCACGGTTTTCGACCTGGATCGCGATTCTTACAATAGAGTCCAACGTTGCGGAAAATCTAAATGTACGATGGCTTGTAGCCCGTCGAGAATCGGGCATGTCGCCCCGATGCAATTGGATTCCACACGTGACGCGAGGTGACTCCTGGGAATTTGGCGACTATCCCATTTTGAGTCTTCGATCGACAGTCTGAAAGGCCATCGTATGGTTCTTTGTTTGCAACCAGAGTGTAGAGTCATCCATAGGTAACATGCACGCGAGTCTCCGCGAAACCTCCGGCCGGCAATCGGTGAAATCGACCCCACGAGGTCATGCTGGCGCAGCCCGCGTCAGGTGAATCCAATGACGAAAAAGGACAATGGCCACAACCAACCGACAACGCGTTTGGCCCAACCGCTTGGCCAACTGCCGGCCGTTGGCCCGCGAGTCGCGCCGTTACTGAACAAGCTAGGACTGCATACAGCCCTGGACCTGCTTTTCTTCTTTCCACGCGACTATGAAGATTGTTCCGAGCTGTGTGCCATCGGAGATCTTGATGACGCGGCCACCGAGCACCGCCAGGTCAGTGTCAGCGGGACGATCGACGAAGTGGAGCTGCGGTCGCTCTCCAACGGGCGTTCCGTCCTGGGTGCGGTGGTCCGGGATGATTCGTCCGCCCTTCGCATCGTCTGGTTCAACCAACCGTTTATGATGAACCGTCTGGTGCGAGGCAGTCGCGTACTTGTTTCCGGGAAACCGCGGTTAAGCGGGCTGCGTTGGGAAATGACGCACCCGACCGTACGCACGTTACGAGACGATGAAACCCCGAGCGCCGGCGAGATTCGGCCCGTCTACCACTTGACAGAAGGTTTGCGGCAGACACAGATTCGTCAAATCGTCCGGTCGGTCGTTGAGTCGCTGGCTGGCGAACTGGAAGAGGTCCTTCCCGCCAGCTACCGAGCGGACCGACAGCTTTGGGGACTGTCTGATGCCTTGCGAGCGATCCATCATCCGGAAGACGCGGACCAATTGACTGCCGCTCGCCGGCGATTCGTCTACCAAGAGCTGCTCGTACTGCAGCTGGCCTTGGCGATCCGCCGTTGGAATTTGCAGCATCAACGTCACGCACCGGCACTGCCCGCCACGGCCAAAATCGACGCGCGCATCCGCCGCCTGTTTCCGTTCGAATTGACGGCCGATCAGCGTCAGGCCACCAACGAGATTGCTCAGGATATGGGGTGTCAGCTGCCGATGAATCGCCTACTGGAAGGCGAAGTCGGCAGTGGCAAGACCGTTGTGGCCGAATACGCCATGCTGCTGGCCGTCGCTCACGGCTACCAGGCCGCATTGATGGCGCCGACCGAGGTGTTGGCTCGCCAGCACTTGCGGGTCCTGAGCGAGGACTTGCGCCAAAGCCGAGTGAGAATCGATCTGCTGACCGGCGCAATGCCGGCGAGCCGACGCCGTCATTTGCTGGCCCAACTGGCCACCGGTGAGATCGATCTGCTGATCGGAACGCAGGCCCTGTTGCACGAACGAGTCGAATTCCATCGGCTGGGCCTTGTGGTGATCGACGAACAGCACAAGTTTGGTGTGCGTCAGAGAGCATCACTGAGACAGGCCGGCTTGGATCCACACTATCTCATCATGACCGCCACCCCGATTCCCCGAACAGTGACCATGGCTCTGTTCGGGGACCTGGACGTTTCCGTCCTGCGTCAAACGCCACCTGGCAGACAGGCGGTCCACACGTATATTGCAAGTGATGACCAGCGAGAGCAATGGTGGCAATTCTTCACACGAAAACTACGAGAGGGGAGACAAGGATACGTCGTCGCACCACATGTCGACGATGATCGCGAGGACCAGCCACTGGGCGTCGAACAGCTGTTCGAACAACTGGTCAACGGGCCGCTCGAGGCGTTCCGCGTCGACATGCTCCACGGCCGCATGTCGACATCTGAAAAAGAGGCGATCATGAACGCATATCGCAGCGGCAGAACTCACGTGCTGGTCGCCACATCAGTCATCGAAGTGGGAATCGATGTGCCCAACGCAACACTGATGACGATCGAAGGGGGCGAGCGGTTTGGATTGGCACAACTGCACCAGCTTCGGGGCCGTATTCGACGGGGCTCCTTTCCTGGCTACCTGACCGTTTTTGCCCATCCAGCTAATGAAGCGGCTCGCCAGAGACTCGAAGCTTTTGCGGGAACCTTGGATGGTTTCGAGCTGGCGGAAGTCGATTTCCAAATGCGTGGCCCCGGCGATCTACTCGGCACCGTCCAGCACGGCCTGCCACCGTTTCGGATCGCCGATCTGCAACGCGACGCAAAGCTGCTGCAAGAAGCGAGACAGGATGCCCAACAACTGGTCGCCGATGCCGATGCTCCGTTTTTTCAACCCGAGTTCGCCAGTCTGAAACAACGCGTCTTCCGCCGTTACGGCCGAGTGCTCGATCTGGCCGACGTCGCCTGATCTGTCTAGCAGGTGGTAGGATGTCAAGCTGGCGCAAGCCGGTTTCCTCGGGACGTCCCGGCTCAGCAGGAGGTTCGCCCTCCCACTGTGAAGTATTGGCACCGAGCACTAACTTGCCATTTGGCCGAAGACTCTGGCAAATCAGACCTGAATAGCTTTGTCAGAAATATCTTTTCGGCACCAGGCACCCGGCCATCGGATACACTTCACGCCTCGGTAGGCTTGCAACTTGGCGGTCGCAATCGATTTACCAAGTGCAGTGACGCCCAAGACACGCCCGCCGGCCGAGACGACCTTACCGTCTCGGATCGCCGTCCCAGCGTGGAATACCTTGACATCGTCCAGCGCGGCAGCCTCATCCAAGCCGGTAATCACCTTGCCTTTTTCATACGGACCGGGATAGCCCTCGGAAGCCATGACAACACAGACCGCCGGGCGCGGATCCCACTGCAACGGTTCGATCTCGTCCAATCGCCCGTCTACCGTCGCTTCCAACAGATCGACCAAATCGCTCTGTAGCCGCATCAGGATCGGCTGGCACTCCGGATCGCCAAATCGCACGTTGTACTCGAGCACTTTCGGGCCTTGGTTCGTGGCCATCAGACCTGCGTAGAGCACACCTCGGAAAGGATGGCGAGACCGCTTCATGGCATGTACGGTCGGCACAAGCACGTTCTCTTCAATCCAGCTCAGCATCTCGGCATCCACCAACGGGGCAGGGGAGTAGGCGCCCATACCACCCGTGTTTGGCCCCTTGTCTACATCCTTGGCCGGCTTGTGGTCCTGAGCCGGGGGAAGAGTGACAATCGTCTGGCCATCGGTAATTGCCAAAACGCTGGCCTCCTGGCCGTCCAGCCGCTCTTCAATCACGATGTCGCGGCCCGCGTCACCGAACTCGCGATCGACACCGATTCGATCAATGGCCTCGATGGCATCCGCGCGGTGTTGGCAGACAATCACACCCTTGCCGGCCGCCAAACCATCCGCTTTCACGACCAACGGTACCGCTTCGTTTTACAGCGGATACCGGTCAAGCACAAAACGACGGGCGCTTTCCGCATCATGGAAAACTTGAAAATCAGCGGTCGGAACATCCGCATGACGCAACAGGTTTTTGCAGAATACCTTGCTTGCCTCAAGTTGTGCCGCAGCCCGCGATGGGCCAAATACACGCAAGGACGACTGCTGAAACGCATCCGTGATCCCGTCCGCCAGCGGCACTTCGGGACCGACAACCGTAAGATCGATCGTGTTTTGCTTGGCAAATTCGATCAGTTTGCCAAAATCCCCCGGGCTGATATCGACATTCTCCGCGTCCTCGGCCGTACCAGCATTTCCAGGCGCGACAAAAACTCGATCCACACGGGAACTCTGCGCGATCTTCCACGCCAAAGCGTGCTAGCGACCACCGCCGCCAATGACCAAAACTTTCATCCGTTGTGCATCCTCTCGGTTATGAAAACGGGGACCCGCAGGCCTTGATCGTAACGCGGTCCACCACATGGGAGTAACGGCAACCCGAGCCGACACGTTTCACTCCCGTTGGCCCAGCGAACGATCACCGCCGGAGCCGTACCTTTTTGTCGGCAATATAGGCTGTGTCGGTAGCTGCTTGCAACCCGCCTTGTCGCGACTGGTTCACGGTTACAGAGTCGAATTGATTGAGCGAGCAGAGTCGAAGGGACAGAAGAGATACAAGACGCGCGCTCATGCCAGAGACATGCGAGCACTGCGGACTGAATCTTTCGTAACACTTTAGCCAAATGGAGAACGTGCGTTGGTCGAAGGACCCCCATGGGCTTGTCCC
>JAJSAJ010000206.1 GCA_024274855.1 Planctomycetota bacterium
AACAGCTTCACGGATTCGTTTGCACTTTGAGCCACCGGCTCCGTCTCCCCACCTGCCTGCGCCGGCGACTCCTGCAATTCATCTGTCGGTTCGTGCGTACCGCCTTCGCCATCCGCGTCACGCGTGAGATAGAAATAATTCCACGCCTGCTTGCGACACCAGAGTTTCCAATGGCCGACGGAGCGAAATGGGCGAGATTCTTCATCACCTTCGGACACGGATATAATGCCTTTCACGATGTGCCCTGCATCTCGCGGTGTGTCGCGAAGGCTTCCGCTACTTCGCAACCCTTCTGTTGGATGATGTCGAGCAATTCTGCGGGCGTGTGTGTAGTGTCTTCCTCGGCTTGTTTGTTCGGGTTGTGCGTCTTCAGGTCGCAAACGCCGTTTTCGATTCTCTGGGGGCGAAATACTCAGGCCGCGCCGTGGTAAAGGTACTGCTGGAATTCCGCGAAGACTCTTCCGATTTCTTCTGGCCTCCCAAGGTCCGCCACAGCATCGGCAATCGAATTGTTGTATTTAAGCCGAAGTAGCGGGGTCAGCTTGCCCAGGTCCAATTCCTGCACGCCCTCGCTCACATAGTGCGCGAGCACGAAGTCGAGGAAGGCTTGCTGCTTGGTGTTGAAATGGACGCTGATCTCGCCTTTGGCTGTCGTGGCCCGCTGTTCACGCGTCAGCGTAGGAAGCGCGTAGGCGACGTAGGCCAGCACGTCGAACAGGTCGCTTTTCTCAGCATCGATGATCCGCTGCATCTCGGACATTTGCTCGGTTCCGAAACCCTTCTCAGCCAGCCCGGCCAATAGCTTGGAGCGGGTGTCCGGGGCGCTCCAGAGGGCTCGGAGTTCGGCTTCGTCCTTGAAAAACTCGGGCAGTTTACCGAAGAGCATTTCCATAAACTGCTGCGCCGACATCGGCGTGCCGTCCGGGTGCCAGAAGCTAGTGACCATCATGTGCTGAATCGTACGCTCCTTGCCATCGGCCAGTTTTACCTTGGCCCGCTTCTTGCACTCGCAGGGCGACTTCCCACACTTCGGGCAAAGCCCTATTTCACAGATACATGGCCGCTGACCGCACTGCGGACAAGCCTTGGGCGGTTGTCTCTCGCATTCACATGGTCGCTGTCCGCATTTTGAGCAAGGTTCTTCATCCTCCGGTTCGCCATCCCACTCTGGGTCGCTGAAGTGCAAGTGCGCTTTCACAAAGTCCTGAATCGTGAAATAGTCCTTGCCATCGTACAATCGGGTGCCGCGCCCGATGATCTGCTTGAACTCGATCATCGAGTTGATCGGACGCATCAGCACAATGTTACGGATGTTGCGAGCGTCTACGCCGGTGGAAAGTTTTTGCGAGGTCGTCAGGATCGTGGGGATCGACTTCTCGTTGTCCTGAAAGTCCCGCAAGTGCTGTTCGCCCAACGCCCCGTCATCTGCCGTCACACGCTGGCAGTAGTTTGGGTCCTTGCTGGTCGTCATCTGATTGATCAGGTCGCGCACCGCCAGAGCGTGGTCCTGCGTGGCGCAGAAAACCAGCGTCTTCTCCCGCTGGTCGATCTGCTCCATAAACAGCTTCACACGGTACTTCTCACGCTCCCGGATTTCGATGATCTTGTTAAAGTCCTTTTCTTCGTAGCGTTTCCCGGCCTCAACCTCGCCCTCGATCAGCGTGTCGTCCGACGTATAGACATACTCGTCCAGCGTCGTGGAAAACTGCTTGACCTTGAACGGCGTGAGGAAACCGTCGTTAATGCCATCCTTGAGCGAATAGACAAATACCGGCTCGCCGAAGTAGGCGTAGGTGTCGACGTTGTCCTTGCGTTTGGGCGTGGCGGTCAGACCGAGTAGTACGGCGGGGGCGAAGTAGTCCAGAATACCGCGCCAGTTGCTTTCGTCGTTAGCGCCGCCGCGATGGCACTCGTCGATGACGATGAAGTCGAAGAAGTCCGGCGGATACTCGCCGAAGTAGGGCGAAGGTTGACCATCCTTCGGCTGCCCGCTCATGAACGTCTGAAAGATCGTGAAGAACAGGCTGCCATTCTTCGGCACCCGGCCCTTCTGGCGGATATCCGCCGGTTCGATCCGCACCATCGCATCTTCGGGGAAGGCAGAGAATGCGTTGTACGCTTGATTCGCCAGGATGTTGCGGTCGGCCAGGAAGAGGATCCGGGGACGTCGGGATGGCTCTCGGTCCGCTTGCCAATCCGGCAGGTTCCAGCGGCTGTGGAACAGCTTCCATCCAATCTGAAAGGCGATGAAGGTCTTGCCCGTGCCGGTGGCCAACGTCAACAGGATGCGCTGCTGTCCGGCGGCGATTGCCTCCAGCACCCGCTCGATGGCGATGTCCTGGTAGTAGCGGCTTTGGAAATACCCGCCTCTGTCCTCGAAGGGGACCAAAGCAAAACGGTCACGCCACGCATTGGTTTCGGCGAAGGTCAGCTTCCAGAGTTCGTCCGGGGGCGGGTAGCGAGGCACTTCGCCCTCGGTCCCTTCCTGCATGTCGATGCCGTAGATACCCTGGCCGTTGGTGGAATAGGTGAAACGGACAGCCAGTTTGCCGGCGTAGTCCTTCGCTTGCGCCACGCCTTTTGTCAGAGGTTCGTCCCACGCCTTGGCCTCGACCACGGCCAGCTTGGTGTTGCGATAGATCAGTACATAGTCGCCGATAAGCGGCTTGCCACGCCGCCCGTAGCCTTCGAGTCTCCCCAGCGTGATCGGATACTCGCGGCGGATACGGCTCCCTTCCACCACTCCCCAGCCAGCGGCTTGCAGGGCAGGGTCGATGTGTTCTGCTCGGGTTTCAGCTTCGTTCATGGCGGTTTGCGCTAAAAGAAGTAACTCGTTCTGCAATAGTGGGTTGCGACGAATACCCCCCGCATGATGCGGTTTGCTCTAAAAGGAAAACTCTACGCCCAGAAGGGTACGTAACTCCTGTAACGGGTCGATGTTTGAGACGGGTCCGCCAGCTTAATTTTCCCAGCTTCCACGGTTGCCGCGATGATTGACGAAACCGTTGCTACTCTACCTTCCGGAAGCTTGAACCTCTGCCGCAAGCTCTGGTTGGTCATCCGCTCATTCATGACATAACGCAAGCAACAATGCTGATAGCAGGCCCGGATACGGTCGTTTCGGTTCATCCGCTCCAGTTCCTGATGAGCGAAAAGCACGACGGAAGTCCGCCGCTCGCCAACACGAAAGTCCGGGGCCGGAAGCTGGAAAGCTTCGGCAGCGAAGACGACCTTATCCACACCACTGCCTTTTTCCTCACAGACACCAAATCGACGCATCAGATCGGCGAGCCCCTCGTTGCGCGACTTGTAGGCGTCGATAAAACGGTCAGGCGGAATGAACGGCTCGCCGGGATTGGATATCTCCATCCGGTCGTCGTACATTTCGACCATCACACATGTGCCCGTTTCGTTGAAATCCTGGTGAATCAGCGCGTTGGCGACCAACTCACGCACAGCAATTTCGGGAAACATCTTCACTTCGCGGCGCAGGGCTTGTTCGATGACTTCGTTGGATGGCACTAAGCCGTAGATAAACTCCACCAATCCCTGAAAACCGACGGCGTAACCCTTGTTACCGTGGTAGTCCGACTTCGTTCTGAGTTTGCTCTTACCCTCGTAGACAATCACCCGCGCAGCTCTGCGAGCCAAACTGACAAACTCGTCGAGCCGCTTAGCAAAGAGCACCGCTCCCATATTCGTGATTGTCCAGCGACTTCCCATGCGCTCGATGAGGCCTTCACCTTCAAATCGTTCTAGAACTCCCGCGCGATTCACCGGGTAGGGCAAACTCAACAGATCGAAGTAACTCTGTGTATCGAGAAGCCGGACGACGGCATCGTCATCGCAATCGGACTTGGCAGAAAGTGAGAGCCAGTTGGGTTGCCCTTCAGCAAAAATCGCGCGCAACCGGTCCTCGCTCATCGCAACCAGTTCTTCGCCGGCTCGCATCAGGTAGGCCCCTTCGAACTGAAAAGCGGTGCCCCGCGCACGGCTGGGAATGTGAAACACGACAACTCGGCCATCTGGATGGGCCACTTCTTCGATATCAACACGAAAGCCCAAAGCCTGAAACAACTTCGCGGCCATCGCAACCGGATCGTTAAAGGCTGCCGTGCCCACAACCTTTCGCGGTGGTTCATCTTCGATGCCAAGTAACAGTTGTCCACCGCCTTCGTTGGCCAATGCTACGCAGTACCTGTAGAGCTTTCGATTGTCGCATTGAGTCTTGGCTTCCTTGAATTCCAGGTTTTGGTGTTCGGACGGCGCGGCACGCCAACCGTCAATCTGCGCAATCGTTGTGGCCATATCGAGCCTCTCACAGTTCTCCGCTGAAGGCTTGGTGCAGCAGCGACTTTTTCAACTCGTCGAGCGCGGCGAGCTTGCGTTGGTAGACGGATTCAAGGCGTTGAGTTTCGATTCTCAAAGCATTTGCAGATTCGACGATGCGCTGCTGCTTCGTGACCGAAGGCATTGGGAAAAGGAGTCTGTCGAATGTTCCAAGATTGATGTTGTGTCGCGCGCTTCCCTCGCCTTGCGACTTAACTGCGTCCTTGAAATTCTGAAGCATGTACTCGACAAAAAATGGATCAGCCTTCGTAGGGTCCACAGTCATCCCGATAACGCTGTCAGGAAAGCAACCGTCAAAACCCAGGACACCGGTTTCACCAATGGTTGCACCGACAATCGCAATACCGACCGTGCCTCTCGGCCACATTTTGCTCTGCTTGAGTCCTTTGTCGCTGTACGTCTGCGTGTATGTGGTGACAACGTGGTCTGCATTGTTCAAGTCACCGGTCTGAATGAACGGATGATCGCCGCCGTACAGAGAAGGCTCATTTCGAGGACGGTGCCTTGACTTGCCGCGTCCGAACGTCAGGCAGACATCCGGTATGCGTTTCTCTTCCCACCCCTCTCCGCGTTGAGTAAAGACGGCATTGAGGTGGCTTTCAAACAGAGCACTGGCGTTTTGGAGGTTCTTTTTGGCGTTGGCTTTGGCGGTGGCGATGCCGTCAAACGCTTCGTCCAGGATGCCCACGATCCGTCGCTGTTCGGGAACTTCGGGGTACGACAGCGTCTGAGCCCTGACTTGACCATCATTCACTGCCGGATAACTCGCCCCAGCCTGCAGGGCTTCCATTCGCTCTAAAAAGTCTTTGGTCAGCAGTGAATAAAACACAAACCGATGGTCCAGTTCGGCCTTCGGCCTCAAAACGAAATAGCCTGTGCTGCAAACATGCCCATCGAATTCGTCTGGCACTACTGCAATTCGTTGCAGCGTTGGTCGCACTGTCGCAAATAAAACGTCGTTTGCCTTTACGAGTCGCCGCGCTCGGCTTGGTGCGTCCTTGCCTTTTAGTCGTTGCGTCTGTTCGATACGAAAGGTCTCGTTAGAAACGCTCGACACGTCGATGTAGTCAAACTCGTCTTCCGGCGATTGTCGGGGATTGACAGTTTCTCCCTTCTGCAGGACTTCACCAAGTGTTTTCGTCTGCCACCCGTTCTTCATAACAGCCCCCGAATCGTCGTCAGTACTTCCGCGCTCTCCGCGTCCAACGCGGCGATTTCGTCCATGATCACCTGCGGGCTGCGATGCACGACTTCCTCGCCGCCGTTGGGGTTCTTCACCGACAGGTCGAACGTCCCTGGGTCAATGTCCTTCGCATTAACAGTCCACGACTTGGGCGAATCAGTGAACTTCTTCTGTAGTTTGACGAACTCGGTCAGATCGTCGTCGTTGAGCGGATTGGTCTTGCCCAGGTTGCGGCCAGGATCGAGCTGGTAAAACCAGACCTTGCGGGTCGGCGCGCCTTTCTCGAAAAACAGCACCACGGTCTTGACGCCTGCACCGAGGAACGTGCCGCCGGGGCAGTCGAGCACGGTGTGCAGGTTACAGCTTTCCAGCAGCAGCTTGCGCAGGCTGGTCGAAGCGTTGTCGGTGTTCGACAGAAACGTGTTCTTGATGACCACGCCACCCCGCCCGCCGGCCTTGAGCATCTTGATGAAATGCTGCAGGAACAGGAACGCCGTCTCGCCGGTGCGGATCGGGAAGTTCTGCTGCACTTCCTTGCGTTCCTTGCCGCCGAAGGGCGGATTGGCCAGCACCACGTCATAGCGGTCCTTCTCCTGAATGTCGGCCAAGTTTTCGGTCAGCGTGTTGGTGTGGATGATGTTTGGCGCTTCGATACCGTGCAGGATCATATTCATGATCGCGATGACGTAGGCCAGCGACTTCTTTTCCTTGCCGTAGAACGTCCGTTCCCGCAGCGTTTTGAGATCCTTCGTGGTCAGCTTCTTCTTCCGCTTCTTCTGGTCTGTGAGGTAATCAAACGACTCGCACAAGAAGCCAGCCGAACCGCAGGCCCCATCGTAGATCCGCTCGCCGATCTTCGGCTTGACAACCTGCACCATGGCGCGAATCAGCGGGCGCGGCGTGTAATACTCGCCGCCGTTGCGCCCTGCATTGCCCATATTCTTGATCTTGGCTTCGTACAGATGCGATAGCTCATGTTTTTCTTTTTGCGAACGAAACTGCAGTTCGTCGATGTGGTCGATGATCTCACGCAGGTTGTAGCCGCTGGAAATCTTGTTCTTGATCTCGCCAAATATCTCGCCGATTTTGTACTCGATGGTGTTCGGTCCGCTGGCCTTCAGCTTGAAGCCGTGCAGGTATGGAAACAGCTTCTGATTGACAAAGTCGCACAGGTCGTCGCCGGTCATCGCCTTGTTGTGGTCCAGCTTGCCGTCCTTGCCTTTAGGCGCAGCCCAGCTCTCCCAGCGATACGCTTTCTGCAGGATAAAGGCGTACCGCTTCCCCTCCAACGCCGCTTCGTCGGCTCGGTCCTGCTCCAGCCCGTCCAGGTATTTTAGGAACAGCAGCCACGACGTTTGCTCGGTGTAGTCCAGCTCGGTCGTGCAACCGGCCTCTTTCCAGAGAACGTCATCGATGTTCTTGAAGGCTTGTTCAAACATTGTCACCCGATTTCATACGGATTGCCGGTACGGCGTATCGCGATTTCCGAGAGCGTATGGACCGAACGGTGATTTGGATGTCCACCCCAGCGGGTGTTCCGAGGACCAACCGCGCGCATGGATAACCGGATCGATGAGCATGGAGCGAGTATCGGACTCGCCCAACGGCGGATCATGGAGGCCGGACGGCATAGAAAGCACCTACCTACGGTCGGGCCGAGCCAGGAAAGTCGCGGCAGGTAGGTGCAAAGTGCTATGCCGCGAGCATCCCGACTCGCATGGAAGTCCTTCACGGAGCGACCGTTACAGACACCCGACGGCTGGAATGTACCCTATTTGAGGGTCTCAAGGCAGTGGGCCCCAGAACGCAAAGCTAGTTGCTGGGCGGTCTTCGGGCGGCGAGGATTCCTTGATCGCACGCGAATGTTCGCGTTCTCCATCGCCAAGAAACTTCGGAAGACGGAGCAAATCATCCGTTCGTCGTTGGATTCGATTGCTGCAGATAGCTCACGAATGATGGAAGTGCGGACGGCGGCAGGGACATCCCAATCTTCATTGATCGCCTGACGCAATAACACAAGGTCGGAGAGCCTTGTAGGCAGATCGTTCCCCCAACCCCCACGCGTCTCTGGGGCAGTTGCGGTCGCCTCGGCCATTTGCCGTTCTCGTTTCCGCTTTCGTCGGCTCGACATGATGCCAACATCGTACAACATGGATGTGGTAGAAAGCCAGTGCGAACAAGCCTGAGAATTCCCCGAGTATCCACAGGGAGTCGGACCCGTGGTTGGATGACTCAGGGAGTTCCCTCGAACCAGGGTGTCAGGGGTTCGCCATCCCTGCTGTGGATGATGCTAATGTCCGCAGCAGCAACGCTTTCGACCCGCAGGTCCAGACGATCGTCGGAGGGGAACTCCGCCGTGCCAATTGGGACCATCCGGTCGTGCCAAAGGGTGATCGTGGCCTCTCCACCGGGAGGTCCGTACACCGCACGAATATTCCTGCCATCAGACCTTTCCACGTTTTTCCCCAAAGTTGCCCCCTTGATGCGGAGCAGATTGTGCATGCCGCGCTCGCAACCATACGTCAAAGCAGCAAGTCGGACAGACTCTCCTTTGTCCTGCCCCAACAACCAGCAATGCACGTTAATCAGATAAGGACGGCGCGGAAGAATCGCCCGTTCCCAACCACTAGGTATGTTGCCTGTGGTTGCCCGTCCGAATGCCTTAACAACGGCTCCCTCCCGATTTCCAGCCGTTCTATAGCCCGGAAACGCCTCTGGATCACCCGCGAACGTCCGGGCATATTGGCTCGCAACAAAATCGTTGCCCAGCGTGCTCATCAGTGCGACAAATTGGTCCAAGAATGTGGGGTCTCGGGTTAGGAAGACAACATCGGTACCTTCAACTACAGCGTACGCCGTTCCATAGACGAGAAGTTCGTCTCCTGCAAAGACCAGAGAATCGTCTTTGTTCGCTTCCCAGTGGTCTGCACGGCGACGCGCCCCGGGACCTCCATAGTGCTCGGCAATCGCGCCAATCTCCCCCTCCACCACGTCTCGGCCATGTTCTTTTCGCACGCGGTCACGGATGACTCTCGCGAACTGCCTCCGGACTGACAGCAATGCCATGTAGTACCCGAATCCGTATTCGTACGAAGCGTCGTCTCGCACGTCGAAGGCACGAATCTTGCCAAGTGCCTGTCTTTCACCAGCAGTCAGATCCTCTGAAGCGTCTGGCGCTAACGTCGCATCCCTGAGGGTCGTAGACCAGCCAAATCCCCTCGCGATCAACGTCTCCCGCACCCCTGGATCAAGCATTGGAATGACACGTCGGTCCACCAGAAACGACGCTGCGCCATCGAAAAAGCGAACCGCTTTGGATAGTTCGGACCAATCGATATCACGCCACTCCGTTTCAGATGAAAAGCAGATCCGCTGCGGCAGGTAGAAGTCGGCCAGCTTCATCCCATCAGTTCCTTCACTTGGACCATCGCACAGTGTCGAATCGGTTTCAGTTGTCCGAAATCGCTGCACTTCCTGCAATGCGTATTCTAGATCAACGACTGGCCCAGCAAATGGACCAAACGTGACAGTTCGATCATGGCCCACTAACGCCTTTCCGCCCATTCCAGGGTTGAACGGTGGAGAAATCGCCAAATGACAATTCTGCCCGTCCGGAAGCTCGCAGTTCAGGCCACCAGTTCGGCCCTTAATCTCGAAGACCCGTAACATCCCTCTCTCAAGGCGAAACGCCAAACTGGCGTGTTTCATCCTGTCATCAGGTCCTGCAAGGCGACAGCACGTTATTGTCACGGGATCCAGATCTGCCCGAAGGACCCATTCCGCAAATCGGCGCGGTAGACGCAGCGCGAATCGATCTCCCTTTTCGAAACAGTCGTGCGGCGTTTCACCCGGCGGGGAATCCACAATCAGGTTCTCGGGAGTGTCATGGTAGGCTTCTCCGATCAGCAGGCTTCGGTAGTTCGTGTCGAGCAGATAGATGACCTTGCGGAACTGTTCAAGTGGATCCCGATCTCGCGTCAAGATCACCGTTTCCCGTCCACTCAGAATCGCGTGAGCAATCGCTGCGACTACAAGCTCCTCATCCGCCGCGTAATTCGGTTTCTCGTGATCCTTGAGCCCTTTCTTCGCAAGTTCGACTCCTCGGTCTCCAACGTGGCATTGGAGCATCCTCGTCAATTCCTCGTCCGATACTCCCGTCTCATTGGCCTTAGTGCCCATCTCTTTCAAGTGGCGTGCAATGTGCTTCCTTGCAACCAGGAGCGAAATATAGTACTGCACGGACTGGTTGACTGCTTCGGGCCAGTCATCGCGATTAAGCCACAGTACCGATGATTCACCCGACGCGCGAGCGTTTGCCAGAAAGTCCCGAAATCCAGCATTGGCAAAGGGATTGGTGAGCCAGTCCTGCATTTCGCCCCACACCAACGGAGTAAAGGCTATATGCCGCGACAGTAGCGTCTGGAAGACCGCTGCTGGAATCTCGTGTCGATGAAGAAACGACGAGTCAAGAAATAACACCGCGTCTTCCGAGGTCGAGAGCACGGTGTCGCTGACGAAGTCATCCCAGGTGATAGCTCCCTGTCGGGAGTTCCAACATAGCGTGCCTGGAGGAAGAATGTTCGGTGCTGCCGGAATCACCGGCATAGCATACTCAACGGCATCGGGACGACGCTGTTCGAAGAAACTCAGAGTCTTATCTTTGCGCATACGTAACCCCAGCATATCTATCCGGAGATTCGCCCAACGTGCCTTTCATCTTACTATTGACCGGCGGCATAGTGGGAAGGTTCACGGGCGCAGGCTATTCACTCGATCCGTCGGCCCCTGGAATGTCATCGGGGGGAAACTCTGTCGACGCCAAATTCACGTAGCCTGACAGTCCGTCAAGGTCGGGGAATACGGTGCTTTGGTCCACACCCATCACTCGAAGCGTATACCTCAAGTCGGTCTTCAACTCCGCAGGTATCATGATGCGCCGTTTCTCGTGAATCTGAAGCGGTTTCGCTTGCCAGGGATGGTAGGTAAACATTCCTGATTGCCTGCCAATCCGGGGGGTCAACACGTCGGTGATCAGACCAAAGAAATCCGTCGCGTCTCGCGAGTCATCGGTTGATTTGGGAACCTCGCCTATCGACTTGAGCTGGGGAGGCTTGTCTCCGGGATGGAATATCACTTTCGGGTGGAACGCATACAAAACTCCCGCTTGCTTGGGACTGTCGGAGACCGCAAAATACAACGCCACGAGCGGATTCGACGACCAATCCAACAGGGGTGTTGCAAGCCCATGATGTTGGGCAATCGCCAAACGATCCAATGGCTTTTCCGGAAGTTGTGTATATTGGCATGCCCGTTGACACCAAAGAGCGAAAGCTCCTGAGGAGTGGTTTCTACTTCCGCGATTCGCCTTTGGCACTAAGGGCCAGTCTTCAGCCTGTCCTCGCCACCAGTAATTCCCGGCGCGGGCAAGCGTCACCACTTCCACCAGCTTCGCAACACCGAGTCCGAAGTCTGCTGATCGAGCCATTTTGCCATCTCCCATTTCCCAGTTCCTCCCTTCACCTTCGTAAATGACCTTCCTGGTTTTGGCCAGGACGACGATCTATGTCAAGGTCTAGAATGGTGCTTGTGGCCCCCAATTTCGCATAGGCGCATGGCGTGTCGAGCCCGCGCGCACATTGAGCCTGAAGCATCTCGCGGTACAAACCATGACCAGGAGACTTCCGGCGCGTTTGGGCGATTCTGCTGACCGTTTGCTGCGTTTTGCGCTGCGCGTCTCTAAGAATGTGCGTTTTTCTCGGGGTTTTCGGCACTTACCCGTTGAATCATAATCCGCGTGTCGGGGGTTCGAGTCCCTCCTCCGCTACTTACTAAGCCCTGACGCCCATTCGGTTTGCGTCGGGGCGTTTTCGCGCGAAGACGATGATTCGGCTGCTCTGTTACCAGAAGTGTTACCGCCGACCGCCCGCCAAAGCATTTCAGCAGCTTCATCCGCGTTCTGATCAACGTAATACTTCATCGTGGTCTCGATGGAGTCATGTCGCATCAGAATCTGAAGGACTGGTGGCATCACTCGCGTCGCCCAACGAGTCCCAAATGAGCGTCGGAAGTCGTGGAGGCTTGCGTATTTCAGGCGTTTGCCTTGCGAGACAATGACGCCAGCCGACTTTCCGATTTCAGACGCAATTTCACCCACCCGATGGGCGTGTGGTAACTGAGCATTCTTTCGCTTCGCAGCTGGCCTAAATACCCGTCCCTCCCGACTGTCAACGCGCATCGCCAAGAGAAACTCCTCGAATTCCGGAGCCACGGGAAGAACACGATCTTCGTTTCCCTTTTCGATGTCCGCCGGAATACGGAGCTTTAATCGCCTCCCCGTCGTGTCAACACAGAGCTTGTCATCTCGATCCCACCACAGCTCTAGCGATTCTTCAAGACGCAATCCCGACCACCACATGCCTCGCAAGTAATGCCTCCACGATTCTGCTGCATGGTCATGCACGATACTTGCCACCTTATCCAACATTCGCTCGAATTCCTCCAAGGTAATGGGGCGACCCTTCATCACCTTGGACTTCTTAGCACGTCTCGGCATTTCGATCTCCGGCACCTCCGAAATCAGCTTCATCCGCCTCGCCCAATTCAGTGCGGCCTGAAGATGTGCCAAGTGCCCTTTGATCGTTTGCTCCTCTAGCCCTCGCTGCCGAAGCTGACTCTGGTAATAGCTGATTCGTTCAGAAGTCAGCTGAGCTATCCGGGAAGGGGCATCGACCAATTCGCTATCGACAGCAGTCAATCCCGTGACGGCGAACTTGTCCGTATCACGACCGCTAACCAGCCCGAAGTAGTCAGCCAGCTTTACTTGGCTTTGCGATGGGACACTGACCGTGAACGCCTTGCGGTCCATCAGACTACCATAGCTGTAGGTGGCCTTACGCAGCGAGACGGCCACACAAGGCGGG
>JAJSAJ010000207.1 GCA_024274855.1 Planctomycetota bacterium
CCGTCCTGGTACTTGACGGATGCCCCAAAAGCAAAGGAATCGGTTTCGATGGCAATTCGCGAGATCAACCCTTTCGACGAATTGGTATCACGGTCTTCACTGCCGTTAACCACGCCAACCGTACCAACAAAAATGCCGGGCTAATACTGAAGCAAGAGTCCCGTCTCCCGCCACAAGATTGCCTCCGAACGAATGAAGGGTGTGTCGGCGCGGTCATTCGAATATGAAGGACTGTACATTCTCCCGAATGGAGTAATCATCTTGCCGAACGTGAGCCTAAAGTTGTCGCGGCACATGGTCATGTAGAGTCGCGAGATATCGACCGTGTCGCCTTCAAAGTTGCCCCGGTACGATTCCCTTTCGGCATTGTCGACCAGGATATTACGCCCGTACGGCTGATTGAGGTAGAGTTCGCCGACAAGATTGACATCCCAGCAACCAGCGTTCGTGCCAACAGCGCCCGCAACGGCCCCTTCAACGCCGAACGTCGCCTCCTGGCCGCTCCATTCAATCCGCTGGTCGTTGCTGTAAAACGCGCGAGCCAATCCGTCCAAACGATAACGCAATTGTTCACCGTTGCGTAGTCGAACAGACTTATTGGGTTGATAAAGAAATGGTACTTGAAAGTTCAAAATCGAGTTGGATGCCCGAAATTCCCGCGAGTTTGCAAATGGTTCAAACGTACCATCGCATACCCTCGGTAGACGAACCAACCTGGGAGTCGACACGTTCGGGGAAGGATAGTTCGTGCCGTCAGGAAAATACGTCCCGGCGGGAAGTGGAATGACCGCCGCACCCTGAGAAATGTTATTCTGGGATCTCGCAGATTCCGTGATACTGAGCAACACGCACAACACAAGACAGCAATGGCCCTGACGGATTAGCCTGCCGCCCCCAAACAACAGGCATTGCACCAGACAAGCGACAGAGGCTTCCGGGTAGCCCGAGCCCCGCAGACGGCGATCATCATGCTGTCTCAGCAACCTACCAGCAATCGCAAGCACCCATCTGGGAGCAAGCGACCGATCATGCGGGTACTTTAGCATTCGAAACAATTCCATGTAGGAAGTGGTGCTGGCGGGCATCAAGATCGGGCGGTAGCGTGTAGGATGACAGCTTCGATCGGAAGTACGGGTTGCGACTATTGTGACGATTTTGGCAATAACGCCACCAAGAACATCGACTTCGCGTCTACTGCTTCCGTACTAGACCCGAAGCGGCCAGTAGAACCAGTACAATCCGTATTTCTTACCTCGGCCGGTGACTTTCCCAGCTTGGAAAACCTCCCAAAACGGTGCTTTTCGGCCAATATTCCGTGGCAACGGGCCCAGACCATCCGGACAATGAATGGGTACGCGTTCCCGTCCCAGCGAATCCTGTATCGGATTGTGATTCCAATGCGTGAAATTACCAGCTCGCAAAACCCTCGAATTAAACAAACGCTCCGGCTGCGGAATCGGCGAGGCCGAGCCCAGCAGGAGAGAATTATTGTCGATGGACTGCGCGAAATCCTCCGAGCCCTCACCGGAGGCGTTCGACCCGTGGACCTGTTCGTCTGCCAATCGCTGCTCGATCCGATTGTGCTGCGTGAACTGGACGCCGGCGTTCGACAGTTCGGAATTCGCCCGACAGACGTTCCCGAATCGCTGCTGGAAAAACTGGCTTTTGGCAGTCGTGCCGAGGGGGCTGTTTTGGTGGCCCAAACGCCCTCCCTGTCACTGGAGCAATTAGCGATCCCCGACAATGGACTTGTCGCTGTGCTCGAATCGGTTGAAAAACCTGGCAATTTGGGCGCTGTGCTCCGGACTGCCGATGCGGTCGGTCTGGCGGCTGTTCTTGTTGCCGACCCGAGAACCGATCTGTTTAATCCAAACACGATCCGCGCCAGTCTAGGGGCCGTTTTTCATGTTCCGGTCGCCGCTGCTTCCAACCAGGAGATACTGACTTGGCTGCGGCAACGCAGTCTGGCCATCCTTGCAACGCGCGTTGAGGGGGCGGTTGATTACACCAAGATCGACTACCGCCGGCCAGCCGCAATCGTCCTGGGAAACGAAGCCGAGGGCCTCTCCGATTTCTGGACCGGTCCGGATATCACCGCCATCACCCTGCCGATGTGCGGCGTGGTCGACAGCTTGAATGTGTCTGTCTCGGCATCCATTGTGTTCTATGAGGCCCTTCGCCAGCGTCGATTACAAACACTCGATCCCGATTGATGGAATCGTCCATTCAGGGCGTTTTGTCTGCTTCTAAGGGCCGGCGAATCAATTGTTGCGTTTACTGGGGGCGTTCGTGCGGCGATCCTCCTTTAGCTGCGAGACTGATTCACCCATGGGACAAGCCCACGGGGGTCTGTGCGTGGAAGAGTGCGACAGTTATTGCTTGGCGGATCTGCCCGTCGACTTTCGGGTGGCGCGCCTGCCCGGAGCGGCTGAACTTGACCCAGCCTCGCTAGATTGCCGTCTCGGTTAGGCAATTTTGGAAATCTGACAAAAACGGCATTGGCCCCATTTCTAGATTTTCGGTACTGTATGCACTGCTGTTTCGTGGATCGTGGAAACTCCGGGTTTGAAATGAAGCGATGCGGGCGTCGGGCGTCTCTGGTCTCAAGGAATGACGACCGTCGGACTTCCGTTGTTTGGAGCCGTTTCTCAGGGGCCGAATGGGTTGGATGGGCAGACGGCGCGCGTCATTTCCCGGAAACAGTCGAGTCAGAATGGTTTCTGGCTTTGTGCTTGAGACTCTCAACTTGCGGGCGAAGCCCGCATTACGACACTTGGCAGAAAAAAACGGATGAACGAGCCTCTGCATTTCGAAGACTTGAACGTGGGTGACCACTGGCGCAGTTTGGCACGCACGGTGACTCAGACGGATGTTGTCAATTTTGCCGGGATGACCGGTGACTACGATCCGTTACATGTCGACCACGAGTATGCGAGCCAGACACCATTCGGCAAGCCGATCGCACACGGATTGCTGGGCCTGTCGCTGGTTGCGGGCTTGGGCAGCCATAGCCCGAGCGTGCGGACTCTAGCCTTTTTACGCCTTGGAGAATGGGAATTCCTTAAGCCGATTTTCATCGGTGATACCGTACACGTCGAGACATTTGTCGTTGACAAGCGGGCCAACGGACGTCGTTCGGGCCATATTACGTGGCGCCGCCAACTGCTCAATCAGCACGGCGACATTCTTCAGGAGGGGCTGTTCGAAACGCTGGTTTCCGTAGCCAAGCTCAAGCGATTCCAGCGGGACGGTGCGAATACGGGCGGCCCCATCTCAACACCGATCGACCAGAAACGTATCGCCGGCTAGAGTCTCAGCCCGCGTCGTCTGTTTGAACCTGAAGTCGTGCTGCTTGCAGCGTGTTGTAAATCAACATGGACACGGTCAGTGGTCCAACGCCGCGCGGCACCGGAGTGATGTGTGCTGCCACTTCTTTGACTGCCTCAAAATCAACATCACCAACCAGGCCGTCGTCGGTCAGATTGATACCGACGTCGATAACGGTGGCACCGGGTTGCACCATGTCGGCGCGCACGAATTGCGGCTGGCCAATAGCCGCGACCAGTATATCAGCTTGGCGGGTAATCGCCGGCAGGTCAGGTGTTCGGCTGTGGCAGACCGTCACGGTCGCGTTCACCGCAGCCGGGCCGAGTGCGCAGTTCCGCTGCATTAGCATCAGTGCCAAGGGTTTACCAACAATGTCACTCCGGCCAACAATGACGACCCGTTTGCCGGCAACATCGATCTGATACCGGTGCAGCAACTGTTGGATGCCGTGGGGCGTGCAGGGCAGAAACCGAGGCCGACCCTGAACCAATCGCCCAACGTTTTCCGGATGGAATGCATCGACGTCTTTGGCCGGGTCGATGGCGTCGAGCACCGGCGAGGCGTCAATAGAAGCCGGCATTGGCAGTTGAACCAGAATTCCATGAACAGCGGGGTCGTTGTTCAACTGATTGACAAGGTCCAGGACCTGTTGCTGTGTCGTATTGGCCGGCAATCGATGCAGTTGGCTCTCTAGACCAACCCGTTTACAGGCCCTTTGCTTGTTCCGCACATAGACCTGGCTTGCAGGATCGTCGCCCACTAGCAGAGCCGCCAGGCAGGGCGTCACTTGGTGTTTTTCTGTCCAGGTGGTCACTTGCTCGGCAAGCTCAGCCTGAATCTCGCCGGCAATGGCCTTGCCATCCAACACGTTGGCCGTCATTGACATCTCCTTCCGAGGCGGCCCACGGCCGCAAGCTTTTTGACTTCAGGGGTTGTTGGCGTGGGAGGGCGAAACTGTTGCTGAGCCGAGATGTCCCGAGGATGTCTCGCTGTCACGGCTTGCCAGGAGACGCGCCCTCCCGATCTTTCACGGGTCGTCCTTCCGATGTCGGAATCCGCTCTCAGAGGAACCGATAGCGTCCAGGCATGGCAATCTTCGGCATCGGATACGGGCCCAATTCGTACTTTTAAGGACCAAGTCGTTTGGCCGACTGCATCGCCGCATCCCAATCAATTGCCTGACCACTGTAGACTGCTTCCCGACCGATGATGCCGGTCATCGTGCTTTCCGCAACTGCCTGAGCCTCGTTGATCGGTTTGCCTTCGCGGATACTGGTCACTAGATGGATATGTTCCAATCTGTAGGGGCTTGGTTCTTTGAGTCGCAAGCGCCACGGCTTGCCCTCTTTCGGCTGAATGCGCCCTTTACAGTTGCTGGTACCGCCCGTTCCAACGACCACCTCCTCAACTTTGTTCAAGCAACCGCTGATCTGGCGACATTGGCTTAGCATTGTAATGCCACCTGGGTACTCATATTCGACGGCGAAATGATCGAAGATATTACCGTGTCGGGTGCCGATGCGCACCTGGCGTCCTCCAAGTCCCGAGACGGCACGAACCGGGTGTGTCCCCAGGACCCAGTTCATGATGTCCAGATTGTGGACATGCTGTTCACAGATGTGATCACCGGAAAGCCAGGTGAAGTAGTTCCAGTTTCGCAACTGCCATTCCATATCAGACCAACCGGGCTGGCGATCGATCACCCAAATCTGGCCACCGTTCCAATAGCATTTGGCGTACGTGATGTCCCCGATGGCACCGTCCTGGATACGTTGGATTGTCTCGCGATAGCTGGTCATATGGCGTCGTTGGGTTCCCGCCGCGATACTAAGACCTTTTTCTTTGGCCAAGCGTCCTGCTTCCATCACCGTTTTTATTCCGGGCACGTCGACTGCCGCCGGCTTTTCCATAAACACGTTCTTTCCCGCTTGGATGGCGGCCATCAGTTGCATGGGACGAAAGTGGGGCGGCGTAGCCAGAATCACGTAATTCACTTAGGGCTCGGCAAGCAGGCGTTTGTAGGCATCGAAGCCGGTAAAACATCGGTTCTTCGGAACACGGACTCCGAGCTTTTCGAGTTGGCCCTTGCACCGCGTCAAGCGATCGTCGAACAAGTCGGCCAACGCCGCGACTTGAATATCCTTGTGCTGGATCTTGGCACCTTGAGCCACATCTTCGGTGTGGTAGCCGGCCTGTGGATAAATGACCTTGGTCGCTGCACCCATGGCATCGAGTGTGGCACCGGTCCCTCGGCCTCCGCAGCCGATCAGGCCTATCTTGATGTCCGAGCGGTTCTTTTCTGCCGCATGGACAAATGGAACGTCCATCAACGCCGTCGCTCCGGCAATACCCGCGGATACATGGGTCAGAAACTGGCGACGTGTCCCCGGATTGCCGGACGACTTCTCGTGCGTGCTCATTGTGGTTGATACTCCAGAGAGTGAAAGAGTAACCGTTCACGAAATGTAGGCCGCCGGCTCGCTTCCAAGGGGTCAGACCCATTTTCGGCGACAAAATGTGTTCGCGTAAAGAAACGCTTTCTACGCCGAAAATTGCGTCAGACCCCAGCGGCGTGAACGGCTACGTGAAAGATGCCCCAGGGGACAGCGGCCGGGCTACCGCCCCAGGTAGTGATTGGCAATGACCGGACGCCAGCTGACAGTTTATCGGTTTTCGCCAGGAGAATCCAGCAGACCACCACGCGGGCCAACAGGAAGTTATGTGGGCCAACGCGCCGCGATGCCGCAGGCCAACTGCCGTCGATCGCGGGTCCGCAATGGAAGCTCCCGACTCCGGACCCCGCTCCCACAATGGCCGAAGAGGGCATCGGCTGCCATTGCCTCCAGGTCAGCCTGCCCGATCTGTCGTGCGTGGCAAGTCAGCAGGAGAAAGACGGGACGCTCACTCAGTAGCCGCTGGCAGGCTCGCAGCAATGGCATCAAATCATGATCGATCCGCCACGGTTGCCCCTTCACTCCGTGGCCATACGTTGGCGGGTCCAGCACCAGTGCATCGTATCTGCGGCCTCGTTGATGCTCGCGACACACGAACTTGCGAACGTCTTCGATAATCCAACGAACGGGCGCATCAGCCAAATTGGAAAGTGAAGCGGACTTGCGTGCCCACGTAACGACGCTGCGGGCCGAGTCGACGTGCGTGACTTCGGCCCCCGCAGCCGCAGCGGCCAACGTGCTGCCGCCCGTGTAGGCGAACAGGTTCAAGACCCGGACAGGCCCCTCGGCACGACCTACTTGCCTGGCCAGCCAGTCCCAGTTCTCTGCTTGCTCGGGATAAACACCGACCGCTCCGGAATCGGTCAATCTCAGCTCCAGAACCACTTGGCCGTGCCGAATGGTCCATCGATCGATCGGTTCTTTCCGATCGGCGAGGGATTCCCAGTGGCCATGCTGGCTGTCGATGCGCTGGAACCGAGCATCCGCCGATTCCCACAACGCCGGCCCGGCACGTGGCGATCGTCGTGCAATCGGCGCCGGCCGGTCGAGAATCACTTGGCCAAATCGTTCCAGCTTGCGACCATGGCCAAAATCAAGCAGTTCGTATTGGTCGTCTGAGAACATGCTTCTGGAAGCCGTTGCCGCTGATTCCGTGGGTTGAATAGGCCCGTCTTGCCTCGACTGCCGCACAGCGTCGCGAGTCGTCGACTCCGGATTCAGGACGCATGCCGGCCGATCGACCTAGCCACAGCCGAAAAAAACTCGTAGCCATTCACGCCGCCGGGGTCTGACGCAATTCTCGGCGGAGAAAGCGTTTCTTTACGCGAACACATTTTGTCGCCGAAAATGGATCTGACCCCTTGGAAGCAAACCGGCGGCCTACATTCCGTGAACGGTTACAAAAAATCATGCAGCGTGTGAAGCCGAATTGGATCGTCCGGACGAATCCAATAGCTGCAGTAGATCATCGCACGCTTGGCAGACGGTGTCTACCGTGAGCATCCGCAGGGCCGAGTCATCCTGCCGACGCCGTCGCCGGTTTCGGTGAATCGGCGCATCGATTTGCAGTGTAATGTGGCTCGATCCGTAAGGCCCGGATCGCTCGAAACGTGTCGGTCCGTAAAGACCAATGCAGGACGTTCCCACCGCCGTGGCCAGATGCAACGGTCCAGTGTCCGAGGCAATGACGATGCGAGCTCGCCGGAGCAACGCAGCAAGCTCCAAGACCGTTA
>JAJSAJ010000208.1 GCA_024274855.1 Planctomycetota bacterium
TAATTCTCGTGAAGATAATCTGAAATCCATCCTCCGCTTGGAAGCTCAGGTATCGTCGGAAAGCACAGTGCTGGGCCAATTCCCGCGCCTATTCCACCGCCAAATAGAAAGTCGGTGGGATCGTTCTCGCCGCCAAACCAGAGTTCTGCTGTGTCTTTCGGGTTCCAACTTGCATTGGGATCCCAAGGCCACAACCACATTCCACGGGGATCACGACCGAAGGTAACCCAGTTGCCCACATACCGGATGACGTTCCCATCCCCCGCCAGAAAACCCAACGGGTCTTCGCTGATCCAGCGGCCGACTTCCTTGATTGGTAACCTTGGAAAAGGTCGAGTCGTAACGCTTTTTCATTTTTCGTCAATTCCGGGACACATTCTCAGACCTAGCCTCAGTCTTCTCTGTCTGATTTCTTCCGTATCTTCTTCGAACAAATAAGTCCAGAATACTGAGAGCCGCTAATGAAATGATGGTGTGCAGTACGCCGGCAACAGGAAATACATACCATGGGTTTTTGATGACCAGACTTACGTCGCCATTCTTTTCGATTCGCTCCACACGCGGCCAGAGCATCCTAGACCGAACACGGTAAACGCGGCCATTCTCATCGATAAAGCCTGCCGAATGACGATGGTAAAGCTGATTGAATGTGTCGTCGATGTCCGGACGTACTGACACACGTGTGCCATCTGATGAGTAAACGACGAGGTGATTGCCACTACGCGCAGCAGCTATGATGACACAATCGTTGTCATTGAGTGTCAATCGAAACATGCCTCCGTTCACCTCCACACTGAACCGGAATAAGTACCGTCCGTTCTGGTCGTAAACCTGGATGCTACTCCATGCTCCAATTCCAATAAAGACGCGTCCTCGTGAGTTCACCACGACATCTTGGACATCTTCCAAGGGGAGAGGCATACCTGGAAGAAAACGTCGATTCGGCTGGCTGGAAAGCAACGCGTGTGCACAGAGCACCAGCACCATCAACAACGCAGCAGATCGTATTGTCACTCTGGCCAACACGTGCCCCCAGCGTCGCGAATTGTCTTTGCGATTCTTTGCGACGAAGGACGATAATGCGGACATTTCCAGTCTCCACGAGGAGCGTCAGTTTGCGTGCGGTATCAAGATCGTTTGTGTGTCTGTAACGGTAAGCCATACATAATACTGACGCTGGTACTGAATCGATCCTCCAGCTGCCCAGCCACCATAATACGTATACGGATTCGTATCGGGCAGGCCGGTTTCGATCGCATCCCATCCGTCCGGTGTACGAGATATTCCCAAATAGCCGCCACCGATTTTTGGAAGCGGGATGGAACCTCCGATGTGGTCAAATCGTCCCGTGTATCCCTCTGGTCGGAAATTGTATGTCTGCTGTAAGTTAATGGAGCCAGGAGCGCCCAATGACGGTCCCCACTGAAAATATCCATAAGTGTGAAGCCCTGTTCCGGGCCGCCCATCGTTTCCCCAATCATAGATTACTTCGAATCCCATACCCGCCGAGATGAATGGCACCGGAGTCGGAACCGATATGCTGCCTCCAATGCCCGGATCACCCCAGATCTGGTTTCCGTAGATGTCACCGGCAATAAGCTGGCCAATGGTTGTCGTGGGGTCGGAAAGTGTTTCTCCCGATCTGTAGATGTCATCAAGAAAGCCAGAGTCAAACCGCCACGTTGCCGCCGTCGACCGAGGCCAGACCCGTGTGGATGTCGTCATACACGTACCGCTCGATCGCCGCGTCCGCCAAGTCGAACAGACTGCTCGCATCCACTTCTTTCGCGATCCGGCGATTGAAGACACCATGCAGTTGTTCTCCGTCAATAAGTTAAAAGTCAAGACCTGACCCCAGACGACACCCCCAGACGACACCACTCGGGGTGTGTCTGGTTGAGTATCAAGATAGCGCGCCGAGTGACATCCGCGACACGACTTTCACGCGGAACGCTTCGCGGTTGATCCATCAGTCCGGCTGAACCGAACGACGTAAACCGCTTCTTCCATGTGTAAAGCGTGTATTTGGATATACCGATCAATTCGGCGAAATCCTTGGCCGGCAACTTGTTGCGCAGCCACATGTCAAGAATCACAATCCGGCCAATCAGGAGTCGTTGTTTCGAACTTGCGCAAAACAACAAACAGGGCCCCTCGTTTTCTTCATCGCTTACGAATACTTCTCCAGAAACCGCAGTTCACCGGTTATTGCCAAGTTTATGAGGGTGGCATTGAGTTGTATTGTGGTTCCGTCGATCAATGACATCTTCACCACAACGTGACCCTCATAATGTAATGGAATCGGAACAAGATTCGCATGGCAGGTGTCGCCCAGCATTACGGTGCCGTCCCATATATTGACCGGGAGACGCCGATGCATTTCGACTAGGTGACAATCCTCGAGGGACATCTTTGCAGACGCCCGCCAACATGTTCCACAGTCGACGCCCGGAGTTCCTTGGGAGCGATGGACGCACGTATCCAAATGAACGTGCAATGACTGGTCGTGCATGACCATCCTCAACAACGTTGAATCATGCAATTCAATCCCAGTATTGTCCTTGTCGCGGTTCAGAAGACTCATAAACATGGTACCTCCAACACGTGCCATCAGTGGGCAAATGCGTTCCCTATCATAACCGCTCCCGCTCCGATTGTCGGCAAGTCATTCCAAATACCAACCCCGAAGGTCAAGACGTCCTCACCGATGGTCGCGACAATAATTGCACTTCCGAACCCGACAAGGATGATTCTCTGGGATGTTCCGCTTGGTGGATCTGATGTTTCATCTCCCGGTTGCAAGTGCTCATCCCCTTCATTGTGGTGCCAATGATCCCTGCCTCTCGCCCCTGGCAGTTCCGGACGCCCTGGATGCCAATCAAGCGTGTCCCCACCTGGATGTCGGAACCGTTCGCCATGAGGATACAGATGGGTTGGATCCGGTTGCCATTCCGGTGGCAATCCGCCTGGACCAGGCGGGAGAATCATCCCTCCAACGTAGACTGTAGGCAGTTGCGGATAAGCATCACGGTCGAGCTGAATAGTGGGAGGCTCGTGGGAAAGTGGTGGTGCGACTGCAGAAACTCCACGACCAGGTTGCCCAACCGGCACTGGAATTTCCACAACACCAATACCGCCCTTCGCAAGGTCGTCAATTGTTGGCGGTTGCGGCATGCCTGACGCCAATGGCCAGTGATCCTCAAGGCCGGTCGGATCAATTCGATTACTTACTCCATTTCCCACATACCGCGTCACATTCCCATCACCGGCCGCAAACCCCAGCGGATCTTCGCTGATCCAGCGGCCGACCTCGGCGTCGTACCAGCGGGCTCGGTTGTACTGCAGACCGGTCTCCGTGTCCAGTTCGCGACTGGTGAACAGGTAGCGCGAGAGTGACGTGTTGCCCGCCGTGACGCTGCCGTACGCGTCGTACTTCAAGTGCGTGGCGATCGTGCCGTCCTGCCGGGCCAAGTCGCGCACCGTGCCCAGATTGTCCACAAGCGGCCAAAGCACCCGAGCGGCGTCGCCGAGCGTCTTCGTGACGTCCTCCTGGGCCAGGATCTGATCGACCGCCTCGCCGTACAAATACCGTTTGGCCAGCGCGATCGGCTGCGTGCCCGTACCGTCGGTGTCCACAAAGTCCAACACCACGTTGCCGCCATCGAGTGATGCCAGACCCTTGTGGATGTCGTCGTACACGTACCGCTCGATCGCCGCGTCCGCCATATCGAACGGACTGCTGGTGTCCACTCCTTTCGCGATCCGGCGATTAAAGACATCGTACGTGTACTCCACAACCTTGGTCGTCGTGCCCATCACATCCTTCTCGGTGACCCGGGTCAACCGATTGCGGTAGTCCCATGCGTACTCGGTTACGTCGCCGGTGGCGGTCTTCGTTCGCTTCGTGCGATTGCCCTCTTTATCATACTCGTACGAATACGTGCCGTCGTTAACGAGTCGGTTATCCGTGCCCGTCTGCCAGCCGGTCATCGTCCGGTTCCCGTTGGCATCATAGCTGTAGCTCTCGTTCGTCTGGAACGTGTGCACGGCGCTGGTCAGTTGGCTGGTCGTGTCGTACCCGTAGTCGCTGGTCCCGTCCTGGCCGACCATCTGCGTGACGCGTCCCAGGCCTGCCATTGTCTAAAATCCAGAATCACGGCAGATACTCTGAAACCAGGCACTAAACAGACTGCGCGGTAACATATACATGTCATGCATGACGACATCCTGCCTGTTTTGTTCATTCAACTGCGAGAATTGTACGCCCCCCCCCGCAACCGCCGTTGCCCACGCGAAAAAAACGACCTGCAATGCCAAACAATGAGTCCTGACCCCTTTTATTCA
>JAJSAJ010000209.1 GCA_024274855.1 Planctomycetota bacterium
GGGCCTTCCTCCGAACGCTCGAACAAGACAACGGCCGCCAATGCAGCGTTGTCGGCCACGATCTGGGCCAATGCAGAAAATGCAGCTCGTTTTTGCTCGCTGCCATCGACCGCCTCCAGCATCTGACGCGGCAGCTGCTTGCACCATTGGACCGTTTGGGCAGAGAGGACTTCGACGCCCGTACTCTCCTCCAAAGCGACCGATACGGTTTGAACATGCTCAGTGGCATAGTCGGTCAACCATGCTTGGGTCATTTCATCCGACATGTTTGCAGATCCCCATAGTGCCGGGTAAACGGTGAGTCCATTCCGCCGGGCAGAAAGTCACTGGGCCATTGGGATTGTCCGGTTCGCTCCCGGCGTGGCCGAGTCACCTTGAAGTTCCGGTGTGTCAGGCAGGAGCAGCGAGCAGGGTTCGCCGCTAAGGAAATGACCACCGGGATTGCTTAGCCGCACCTTGACGCGCATCGTGCCGCTTTTCCCATCCACTACAGGATCCACAAACTCGACTTTCCCATGAACAGTTGCTCGTGGCTCGAGCAGTCGCACCACGACCTCTTGTTCGGCGTGTAGTCTGCGCCCCTTATCACTCGGTACGGAAAAAACGGCCAGAAGCGGATCCAACTGTACGATGGTCATCAGCCGAGGATCATTCGGTCCGGCAAACTCGCCGGTCTCCTTGAACAGCCGCGTGACAACGCCGGCCATGGGCGATCGGACCGCTCGCCGCTCGAGTTGAATCTTGGCCTGCTCGTAATCGAGCTTTCGGATCTGAAGCTGCTCTTGGATGTCGAGCAGCTGGCCCTGCGCGATGTCAAGATCGGCTTTGGCACGATTCACTTCTTCCGGCCTGGCACTTCCTCGCTCGAGCAGTGCGATCAACTTGCGATGTCGTTCCTGGCGAAGTTGACGTTCGGCACGCGCGGACGCGATCCGGCCGTGAAGCTGCATGTTCTTTTCCGCGGTGGCCAGCAATGCCGCATGCAACAGACTATCCAATCTTGCAACAACTTGCCCTTGTTCGACTCGATCTCCCTCTCGGACTTCAATCGAGGCAAGTGTTCCGGTCTCCGCGGTCGCCACGTCGATCGATCGATAGGGCGTTGTGAAACCGTCGATTTCAGAGGCACTTGCATGAGCGCAGCACAAGACCAACGCGATTGTCTGGACAATCGCGGCCACCGTCAATCTCGTGAACTCATGTTCACACTTCGACATGTCTGGTCTCATGAAATGCGTCATTTGAATACGACGTTCCCAACGTTGCCCCAAGAAACGTAGCTTGTACTGGCGGGCATGCTGCTGTCTGCACGAGGTTTTTCGAACAGATATGGGCTGTAACACCCCAATGGCCCCCTTACAGGACCATTCGATAGCCCTTCTACGACAACGTAGGTTGTGTATCCAGGTTCACGAGAGGATGGCGCGGCGATCTGCCAAATAACGGCAAGGCCGTTCCCGTGCCAATCGTTAATACCGTCAGAATGGGATTCCGGATGGGTTGCCGGCCAGTTTGGCCATGACATCTTCCATCCAGCGGTCGTGCGACACCATTTGACGACGTTGTTGGAAGTGTAGACGTTCGATTCGGCGTTGAAGGCGGCCAAGTGAGGGCATTAAGTCGACGTCTGCTTCTCCGGTAGTATCGGCGGCGCGGCAGATGCGCGCGGCGAGCCTGGGGGCGTGCGTGGCGAGCAGGACGTCTTCTGCCGAGACAAACATCTGGCAGCTTCCGGGATCGCCTTGGCGCGCACAGCGTCCGAACAGCTGACGATCAACTCGGGCCGATTCGTGTGGTTCCGAGGAGATCACATGAAGTCCTCCTCGCTGAACGACCGGTGTTGCAAGGCGGATATCCGTGCCGCGCCCCGCGATATTTGTCGCAATCGTCACAGCCTGCTCGTGCCCGGCTCGAGCCACGATTTCGGCCTCATCCGCATCTTGGATCCCATTGAGCAGTTGGTAAGGAATTTGCTTCTGAGCCAACAGTTCCGCCAAATGATGGGTTTCCGCGATGGTTCGCGTGCCAACGAGCACCGGTTGCATCCGATCGAATCGACGCTGGATTTCATCGACAATGGCAGCGCGTTTAGTCTGCTTGTCGACAAAAAAACGGGTCGGGAGAATCCGTCGCAGGCAGGGAAGACGAGTCGGTACGGCAACAACGGGCAAACGATAGATCACACGCAGTTCGCGTTGGCTACCGGTCGCCGTTCCGGTCATTCCGCAAAGCACGTCGTACAACTGGAAATATTGTTGGCGTGATATTCTGCCAAGAACCGCCTGACAGGCGGTGATCGGAACGTCCTCCTTCGCTTCGACAGCTTGATGCAATCCGTTCCGGAGTGTTCGATCGGAAAAGATGCGTCCTGTCGATTGGTCAACGAGCAGCACTTTATCGGACGCGATGACATAGTCGGCATTGCGGCAAAGCAGGTAATGAGCGAACAGAGCCTGTTCGACATAGATCAGCCAGGGACGTTCCAGCCACTTGGGCGCGGATGGCCGGTAGTCAGACGTAATGGTCTCGACCCCCCGCTCAGTCAAGCGAACTTGTCGTTCCGATTCCTCGACGACGAAGTCGATGCCTTCGCGAAGCCGAAGGGCAACTCGATTAGCGTCCACGTATGCACAGGCACCTGGATTCTCTGGGGCTGCGGCCGCGGACAGCACCATGGGTGTCGTGGCTTCGTCGATCAAAACGCTGTCGATTTCGTCGATGATGGCGAAGGCATGTCCACGTTGCATGATCTGGATTTTGGTTGGCTGGCTGCCACACAACTGATCTTGATAGGACTGGCCCAGCGCGGGCCGAGGGTGCTGCAGCCGAATTACCTGATCGCGAAGGTAATCGAATCCAAATTCAAAACCAGCTCCATACGTGATATCGGCCAGGTAGGCCTTCCTCTTGGCAACCGGCGAACTTCCGGAACATAGCAAGCCAACTGTCACCCCCAACCGTTCGAGCAATGGAGCTAGCTGTGTGAAATCTCGCTCGGCAAGGTAAGCATTCGATGTCATCACATGAACGCCTGAGCCGTGCAACGCAAAGACGAACGCGCCCAACGCTTGAATCAACGTTTTTCCTTCACCCGTCGCCATCTCGGCAATCGCGCCTCGCGCCAGGGCATATCCGGCGATCAGTTGAACATCGAAATACTCGAGCTGCAGAGTACGTCGCGCGGATTCGTTGACCAAGGCGAACCCTTGTGCAATGGTCGACATGGACCGGACAGCCACCTGACCGTGAGCCACAGACGATCGAAGCGACACACTCCGCTGCCGCAGTTGAGCATCGTCAATGTGTCGCAATGTCGGAGCGATTTCACGAACCTGCCGAACGATCTAGTGATCACTTGCGTTTTGCCGCATTGTACCGCAGTGCGGCAGACGCAACTTGCTGATCCAATTGGGCGACAATAGTGCGTTCATGGACGACCGCTCGCAGGCAACGAGGAGGAGATGTCCGACACCGTGTCACAGTCCAACAATGTGCCCATGGCTTGTTTGAGTCGAACGAGGGCCAGCGTGTGGGTGTATTGCGATTGAACGAAACCGAATTCCGAAACGGCCAGGCGATCTTGCGCTTTCAGGAGGTCCTCCAAGAGAAAACTGGCAGCTCGGTCGTCGCCAGGCAACAGTTGCCACCGATCTTCCAGGTAGCGTACTTCCGCCCGGGTCGCCACCATGGACCGGTACCAGCTGAGAATCTCACCGAATGACGTCTCGACTTCTCGCACGGCGATTTCAACATCGGCCGTCAGCAGATCGACCGTCGAACGTAGTTGGCTGGTGACTTGACGCAACTCGATTTGCCGCCGTTGAAAACGAGCCTTCGCGGCCCGATTTTCCAAGGGCACTTCGAAAAGAAACCCGGCGGTGTAGCCCGGTTCGCCGACCGTGAACTGATCAACCCATGCTTGATCAATCTGCGCATTGCCCTCCAGACCCGCAACGTAAGTTTCCAGGACTAGATTCAGGACCGGTTTCAATTCACTGGCAGACATATCCAGTCGGACAGCAGCCATGCGAGTCTCGTGAATTGCCTTGTCCACTTCCGGTCGATGATAGAGCGCAGTCACCAACGCATCGCCCAAGGCAACCCGAATACGATCGCTCGAAGGTGCGGATGCCGGAATCAGTTCCAACGGAACGCCTTGAAACAGATCTGGTGCGTTGACAAGGCTTCGCAGTCGGGTTTCCGCATTGCGAATGGCAGCCGCGGCCCGGCTCAAATCCGCCTGCCGCATGGCAACAGCAGCGCGCGCCGTCAGAATCTGGCTCTGCAACGCATCGATCCGACTCCGGTCTTCCAGACGCCCGAGGATCTTCTGCGCCCGATCGACATTACGTTGTTTTTGTCGCAACGCGGCACGACGAAGATATAGATCCCAGTAGGCCTGCGTCACTTCGAAAAGCTGTTGAGTCAAGTCGCGAGCCACTTCGTCTTGAGCGATTCGCGTGTCGAGCTGGGCCAACACAATGTGACTTCGGTTGTACAGCCGCCCTGCCCCATTGAGTAACGGCTGGTCGAAACGAAGTGACAGGCGAGCCTTTCCCTGTGCCTTAGGTACAAGGAACTCGGAGTTATTGTCTTGAAAACCGTACTGCTGCTTCAACTCCGTTGTACCGCCATACCTGGTCCGTTTACTAAACCCTGAATTGTAGGACCAATCGTTGTCACGGTATCGTCCCAAACGTCCCGTGGTCAGCAAACTGCCAATCGGGTCGCTGGTCCTGACAAATTTGGAATCCATGAAAGCCAGAATATCGAACTCAGCTTCCGCTTCCACAATAGCTGTACTTCGGCTCAAAGCCGTATCCCGAATCGCCTGCACGTGTGGCGAATACTTCAATGCCTGAATCAGCAGATCTTCCAGACGGACCGAGTGCGGGCGCGCACCCCGACGCAAGGGTTCGAGTGTCACCTGCTGCCACCAGGGAACATAGCCGACCGGAAGAGGAGGCGCGCAGAATGGAGCGGAGACGCGCCCCGCTGCGATGGCATGCCGCTGGACCCTCGCACGCAGCCAGTCGCGGGAATCGACCGGCCCAAAGGCAGAACCCGATTCCGTACAGGATTCGACCGGTGGTAGACGCCTCAACTGACCGGGTGGGGACCGATGCACATCCATCGGCATCGACTCGACTGGGGGAAGCCGCTCAATGTGCGAAGGAAGCGACTGTCTTGGCGCGGGGAGAACCTGGCTGCCATTGGGAAAATACGTGGAAACACCATACGCCTCGGCCGCCCGCGCGTGACAATCGTCACCGAAGCAGATGCCCAAAACCGATAAGGCAACTACTGAAAAAACCAGTCTTAAACGCCAAACATCCATTGGCAACGAGCAATCCGTTGACTAACGAGGCTGTCACAAAACCGAGGCGTATTGCTGTCCAGCAACTTCTCAGCCCGTCACGGGCGCCGGGCAAACACCTACAAAATCAACTCTGCGATACGCTCGGATTCTTCGACCGCGAAAAACACACTGGTCGATGCGAGCATCAGGTTTGAAGCCGGAAAACAAGCTCTTCCAACGGCGCGTCGACCGATGCCGACACGACGCCGTTCGTCCGAAGCCGCATTGGCTCGTGTCGAGGAGCCCATTTCCTATACTCCATCGCTTTCGTTTATCGGCATTGCCATCCGGCGTTCAGGAGTTCAGCCAATACGACAGGATGTAATAGGCAGAACCGCCACGACTTGCCCATCCGGAAGAGTCGCTACAACTATCACAAACACCCCGCCAATCGCGAAATCCAGGGGACGGCTGGGCACCTGCCAACTCCGAGCTACCGGTCGGGCCAGAATGGGAACGTTCCCGTTGGTCGCTGGAGCTTCGTCACGCCCCAACTCGGACGAGCCGGAACCATAAAGATCGTTGGCCAATGGTTTTTCCACGGCACAATTAGCACGTGATGCGGCGAAGGAAGTAGTCGTAGGGTGTCAAGATCGCCGTCGAGAGTCCTCCATCATCCGCAACGTTCACGGCGATCGCCGGCACACCAGGAATTACTAGTGTTCGTCGCGAATGAGCTCGCGATACAGATCGGGCCTGCGTTGCTGGAAATTTCGGCTGTGCGCTCGGGCGCTACGCACTCGCTGCAGGTCGATTGCCCCCGTGATGATTGCTTCCTTACGATCCGGGCAGCGTGCGACGATCTGAAACGGCCAATCGGCAATCATCGTACCGCCGCCATATGCCTGATTGGTACAGATCATTGCAACGTGGCTCTGGAAAGTGACCGATTTCACGATAAAATCCTCAACATTACCACGACGGCCGTTGATCCAGACGAGGATCTCGGCACCTTTCAGCGACAAAACGCGGAAAGTCTCGGGGAACCATCCGTCATAGCAGGTGAGAAGGCCGACTTTACCAAAATCGAGTTCGAACACGGGCAGGTCATCGCCTTTTTTCATGATCCATTCCGGGTCATTAGCGATAAACCACTCTCGGTCCTTTCCACTTGGTGGCCGTGACCAGGGTGGTTCACCCTCGTAGTGATCGACGGCCGCATGGGTCTTGTGGTACTTGCCGACGATTTTCCCGTTTCGGCCGAAGATCAGCGCAGTATTGGCGAACGTCTTGTCACGATAGAGTTCCCAGCACCCGAC